>JAYUXI010000531.1:0-3083 GCA_043753085.1 Myxococcales bacterium
CTCCTCCACTACGTCGTGAACGCGCGGGCCATGCCACCCTGACGGGCCGGGCCCTGCTTCCGACAAGCCCCGCGCGTCGGTACGGGCTGCCACGCCGGGCAGCCACGCCGAAGTCCTGCGCTACACTCCTCCGCGCATGCAGCGCCGAAAATCCCAACAGATGCGGCGAGCGCACGCGGCATGTCAGCTCGGCGGAGCCAATCGCGGCACGTGGAGCACGCACCGCGTGCGCCGCCATGGCATGGGCGAGACGTCCGTGTCGCGGTTCCTTCGGCCGCCGTTTTCTCGTGCAGCGCCCGATGTGCGGCCTGCTCCGAATGTGCTTCGCTGCTACGCTTTCGCGAGGCGAGCAGGACCCACGCCAATCACACCCCTGCGGCGCCCCACAGCGCCCACTCGTCGAGGTTCCCCATGCTCCGTGTCGTCGGCAACACGCAAAGTTTCTTTTCGCGCTCGAGATGGTTGCTCGTGGGGTTGGGGGCGCTCTTCGCATCGGGCTGCTCGAGCAACGATATTTATATAATTTGCGAAGACCTCACTTTCCTCCACTTCGAACCGGCGCTTTCTGCAGACGGTGAATACGAAATCGAGGTCGACTTGGAAGGCGGGCATGCGAGCTGCGTCGCGACCCTCGTCGATGGGCAAATCTTCGATCAGTTCCGCTGCTCGGGAGCCGGGGGCGCAGGCCCTTCCATCGAGATGGCGTTCGGTCACACCATCGTGGAAACGCAGACGAGTCGTTTTCAAGGCCCCGCTCGAACCATCGACGGCCTGCGCTGGTACGGCCGTAGCTACATGGTGGCGGTCGCGATGAAAAAAGACGGGGTCGAGGTGCCCGCCCGACAGGTGTTCTTCTTCCAGGACGCGCAGCCACTCGAAGACTGTGAGGCGGCACACATGGTCGGCACGATGGCAACGAAGTGACCCACGAGGTAAGGCCTGACGGTCGAATTCCCATGCCGCGGTCGATGCCGCCGCGCCGCGGATCCAGCCCGATTGCCTCTCGTGCCACGCCGAAGAAGCCGCGGACGCCGAAACCAAGTTTGCGATCGGTGGCCTCACCTTCGAAAATCGCGGCGACGGCGCCTGCTGCCACGGGCCGGGCGGCGAGGAAAACGTGATCGTCCTCACCGGCGTTTGACCGAGCGACTCGTCACGCGCCGCGGCAAGGGGCGTGGTAAGGGGCTGCGTCGTGTCCGGCCACCTGGCGTTAGTCCTCCACACGCATCTTCCGTTCGTTCGGCATCCCGAGCACGCGCGCAGCATGGAAGAGCGCTGGCTCTACGAGGCCATCCTCGAATGCTACTTGCCGCTGCTCGGCGTGCTCGAGCGCCTCGAGCGCGATCGCGTGCCGGTGGCCTTCACCATGAGCATCACGCCGCCGCTCATGGCCATGTGGGGCGATCCGCTGCTGCGCAGCCGCTTCGAAGGGCATCTCGCGCGCCTGCGCAACCTGGCCGCGCGCGAAGAAAAGCGCCTGTGGGGAAACGCCGAGTTCGCACCCCTGGCGCACTTCTACGCCAACCGCCTGGCCGAGCTCGACGAACTGTGGCGTCGCATCGGTGGCGATCTCGCAAGCGCCTTCCGCCGCCACTGGGACGAAGGCCGCATCGAGATCATCGGCTGCAGCGCCTCGCACGCCTACCTGCCTGGCCTGCTGCCCACGCCCTCCGGTTTGGTTGCCCAGCTCCAGCTCGGGCTCGCCTCGTTCGAGCGCACCATGGGTCGCCTGCCCAAGGGGATCTGGCTGCCCGAATGCGCCTTCCATCCCTCGTTCGACCACGAGCTCGGCAAACAAGGGATCAAGTACACCTTGGTGGACACGCATGGGCTCACGCGCGCCTGCCCGCACGTGGCCGCAGCGCCGCACCGCGCGGTGGCGTCGCCCGGCGGCTGCGTGTTCTTCGCCCGCGATCTCGAAGCGAGCCAGGCGGTGTGGTCGCGTGACGCCGGCTATCCCGGCGATCCCTATTACCGCGATTTCCACCGCGACATCGGCTTCGACCTGCCCGAAGAAGATCTCGAAGGCGAAACCGGCCCGTACGGCGTGCGCATGCCCTCGGGTCTGAAGTACCACCGCATCACGGGCGGCGCCCTGGGCGACAAGGCTCCGTATCAGCCGGGCGTGGCCATGCAGCGCGTGTGGGCGCACGCCGCGGACTTTCTGCACAAGCGCACCGCCACGTTGCAGCGCGCCGCTGAAAACATGCAGAGCACACCAATCTGCGTCGCCCCGTACGACGCGGAGCTGTTCGGCCACTGGTGGTTCGAAGGCCCGGACTTTCTGGAGGCGATGTTCCGCCAGCTGCGGGATTTTCCGATCACGGCCATCACGCTGGACCAGCACCTGAAGCACGGCGGCCTGGTGGAAGCCGCCATGCCCGAGGCGAGCTCGTGGGGCGCCGGTGGCTACGGCGACGTGTGGGTCGGCCCCGAGACCGCGTGGTTCTGGCGACATGTGCATCATGCAACTCGCAGCGTCGAGGCGCTGGTCCGGAAAGACACGCGGCGAACCGGCCCCCAGGGCGACGCGCTCGACCAGGCGATCGTCGAGCTGCTCTTGCTGCAGTCGAGCGATTGGCCCTTCATCGTGAAGACCAACACCACCGTGGAGTACGCCGAGGCGCGCTTCCGGGCGCACCACCACCACCTGTCGCATCTGCTCCATCTCGCGCAGAAGGGCGACTGGTCCGCGGCCGACGCCACCTTCCTGACCGACGTACGAAGCCGCGACAACTTCCTGGCCGACATGCCCAGCTACCAGCTGCGCGCGCCCTTCGCGGGGTAGCTGCGCGCCCGAGCTTACCGGGTGTTCGGATGCGACGTACGTACTCGTCGACGCGTGTGGGGGCGCGGTCTGGAAGTAGCGACTTGCAACCCGCCGGGCTGGTTGCGCTAGGCTAGAAGCATGAAGTTCACGAGTCGACCGGCGCTCTTGTTCGCCTCGTGCGCCACGCTGGCGATCTCGCAGGTCTATGCATGCGGCATCGAGCTCGACACCGCACCCGACACCGACGCGGGCTCGGGCAGCAGCTCGTCGGGCCTCACGTCGAGCGGCACCCCGATGGCCAGCTCGTCGAGTG
>JAYUXI010000532.1:0-7561 GCA_043753085.1 Myxococcales bacterium
GCGCCCATCGCCGTTGGATTCGGCCAGCACCTTCGGCAACCCCGCGTATGCTGCCGGCACGTCTCCAAGATCGGCGCCGCGCTCGAGCGCGCCGAGCTCCTGCGCGAGCCACACGTCGAATGGCACGAAGCCGCCGATGCGCGCCACGCCGCCTTCCCACGAGAGCTGCAACACGGGGTACTCGCCCGCTTCGTCCGCGGTGCCGCAATACAGGCACGCAGGCCGCGACATCTCGCCGCCGAAGTACACCACGTCGTCGGCCAAGAGCTCGTACGCCTCACCGAACGCGGCCACGGCTTCTTCGCCGAAGGCTTCCTCGACCACGTCCTCGAGCGACATGCCCTCGATCTCGCCCTCTTCGTCGTCGTAGTCGATGCCGATCCACTCGGCGTCGGCGAGAAACAGCGCCTTCATGCCCGCAGAAACCGGCTCGCCGTTCGGCAGCACCAGCTTCTTGGCCAGCGCAGCGCCCAGCGGCTCGGGCGCGGAGAACATGCCGCTTGCACTGGCCGCCGCCAGCGCTTTTTTGACCAGTTTTGCGCCGCGCAGGACCGTGTCGTCTTTGGAGGGTGCCATGGGCGCGCGAGCTTCTTCGAGCCGTCGACCGGAGTCAACGACCACGAGCCGGACAGCGGTCAGTTGGCGCGAACGTCCTGCCCTCCGAGGTGACGAATGGCGGGGGCGGCCGCCTGGTCGTTTTCCGCAGGCGTCACGTCCCCGAGCGCCAGCCGCCGCCCAGCGCTTGGTATACGTTGACCAGGGCCTGCAGCTGGCGCTTTTTGGTTTCGATCCGCGTGACCTGCGCCTCCAACGAATCGCGGCGGGTGAGCAGTACCTCCATGTAATCTGCACGTGCCGATTGGAACAGGATGTTGGAGATTTCGACCGAGCGGGCCAGCGTGTCGACTTGCTGCGATTGCAGCGCGTAGCTCTTGCGTAAGTTTTCCATCATCGCGAGCTGGTTGGCCACGTCGGTGAAGGCTTGCAGCAGGGTCTTCTCGTACGAGAACACGGCCTGCAGCTGCACGGCATTGGCGGAGCGGTACTGCGCCGCAATGGCGGCGCGGTTCAACAGCGGCGCCGTCAGCCCCGCGCCGACGTTGTACGCCAGCGATTCGGGAGTCGTCACCAGGTGCGCGGCGTTGAAGGACTGGTAGCCGACACCGGCGTCGATCCGGAGCGCGGGGTAGAACGCGCTCTTTGCCACCTTCACGTCGAGCTTGGTGGCCTCCAGCTGGAGCTCGGCTTGCCTCACGTCGGGCCGGTTTTCCAGCAGCTGCGCGGGCAGTCCTGCTTCGACGACGTCGGGCAGCGCTGCATCGAAGTCACGTGGGTTGCGCCGCACCGGCTGCGGGTACCGGCCCAACAAGAAGTTGATGCGGTTCTCGGCCTGCACTCGCTCCTGCTCGACGTCGTACAGGCGGCTCCTGTTCTTGAGCACCTCCGCCTCGAACCGTTGCACGGCGAGCTCGGTCACGCGCGCGGCCTGCTTTTCGAGCTTCACGACTTCGAGTGCGTCGGTCTGGATCTTGATGTTCTCCTTCAAGATTTCGAGCTCGTTGTCGAGCGAGACGAGATCGAAGTACGACCGCGCGATCTCGGCGACGAGCTGCGTGGCCATGAAGTTCCTTCCTTCGATTCCAGCCAGGTAGCGGAGCCGGGCGGCCTGGGCCGCGTTGCGCAGCTTCTTCCAGACGTCGATCTCCCACGAGCCCATCAGTCCGAAGGTGAAGTTGCCCAGGTTCTTGGGCACGCCATGTGCCTCGTCGCTGACGCCTTGGCTGGTTCGGTCGCCGACCTTCTCGACGCCCGCGCCGGCCTGCGCGCCGAGCGTCGGTAGGTACGCGGCCTGCCGCGCCGACAGCTCGTTCTGCGCGATGACGATGTCTTGCAGCCGGATGTTCAGGTCTTGGTTGCTCTTCAACGCCGTGTCGATGAGCCCCCGCAGCTCCGGGCTCACGAAGAACTCGGCGAACTTCTTCTGGGCCACGCTGGTGGCCTGGGACGAGCCTGCGTCTGCGGGGCCCAGCCCGAAGCTGGTGGGCACGTGCTTGTTCGCCTCGCGCGGCGGGTTGGACTTCAGCGACGGAAGACAACCGCCTGCGAGCACGCAGGCCAAAGCCACGAGCATCACGCGGGATCCTTCAAACATGGGGGGCCTCCGAAAGCGGATCTTGGTTCTCGCCCTGAATGAGCCTGCGGCCGTCTGCCAGGGTGCCGAACACGAAGTACAGACCGGGCACCAGGATCACGCCGAAGAAGGTGCCGAAGAGCATACCGCCCAGCGCGCAGGTGCCGATGGTGCGGTTGCCCACGGCGCCGGGACCGGTCGCCACGACCAGGGGGAGCAGGCCGGCGATGAACGCGAACGACGTCATCAAGATCGGGCGGAAGCGTACCTTCGCGCCCTCCAAGGCGGCCTCGGCGACCGTGGCACCGCGGTTTCGCGTCTGTACCGCGAACTCGACGATGAGCACGGCGTTCTTGCCGAGCAGGCCCACCAGCATCACCAGCCCGACCTGCGCGTAGATGTCGTTGGCCAGGCCCGCGACCTTCAGCAAGAAGAAGGAGCCGAACATGCCGGCCGGCAGCGACAGGACGACGGCGAAGGGCAGGATGAAGCTCTCGTACTGCGCGGCGAGCACGAGGTACACGAACGCAAGCACGACCAGGAAGATCGTAAGCGCTTCGTTGCCGCGTTTCGCTTCCGCGTAGGACAGCCCCTCCCACGCGATGTCGTAGCCGTGCGGCAGGGTCTTGGCCGCCACCTCGCGGACTGCTTCGAGGGCCGCGCCGCTCGTGTAGCCCTTGGCGGGCCCGCCGCGAATGGCGGAGGAGTTGTACATGTTGTAGCGGGTTATCTCATTTGGGCCCTGCGTCTTTTTCAGGGTCATGAAGGCCGAGTACGGCACCATCTCGCCCTTGTCGTTTTTGACGTAGAGCTTCAGCAGATCGGATGGAAGTCGGCGGAACTCGGGCGACGCCTGCGTGTACACCTTGAAAAAATTGCCGAAGCGAATGAAGCCCTGCTCGTACGTGCTCCCGATCATGACGTCGAGGTTGTCCATGGCGGCCTTGATCGATACGCCCTTCTGCATGGCCAGATCGTTGTCGATTTGCAGGTCGTATTGCGGATAGTTGGCCGCGAAGAACGTGAACAGTCCGGTGAGCTCGGGGCGTTTGCCCAGGTTGTCCATGAATTCTTTGTTGATGCGATCGAACTCCTGGTAGTCCGTCTCGTTGTTCTTGTCCAAGAGGCGGAGTGAGAACCCGTCGGCGGCGCCGTACCCCGGAATCGCCGGCGGCTGGAAGAACTCGACGATGGCACCGAGCTCCTTCGACTTGGCTTCGAGCTCCTCGGTGATCGAGGCCACGGAGCGGGTGCGCTCCGACCAGTTTTTCAGGTCGATGAGACAGGTGCCGGCGTTCGAGCCACGGCCTTCGGTGAGGACCTCGTACCCGGCCAGCGACGACACGGATCGGACGCCGTCGACTTTCGCCGCGATGTCTTGCAGGCGCCGCGATACGTCGTTGGTTTCTTCGAGCGTGGTTCCTGGCGGCGTCTGGATGATGGCGTAGATCATCCCCTGGTCCTCGTTCGGCACGAAGCCTGCGGGCAACACCCGGTTGATCCCGACGATGCCGACGCAAAATGCGATCAAGACGCCGAACGTGAACACGCGCCGGGTGACCAGGCGCCGGAGCAGGCTCGTGTAGACGCCGGTGCCGCGGTCGAACACGCGGTTGAAGGCGTCGAGAGCGGCGCCGATGTACGTGCGGCGTTTCGGTTTTCCGTGCTCGTTGCGCAAGATCATGGCGCAAAGCACCGGGGTGAGGGTGAGGGCGACCACGCCGGAGAGCACGATGGAAGACGCCATGGTGATGGCGAACTGCCGGTAGAAGATGCCCACCGGTCCGCTCATGAAGGCCACCGGCACGAACACGGCGGTCATCAGCAGGGTGATGGCGATGACGGCGCCGCTGATCTCACCGAGGACCACCTTGACGGCTTGGTACGGCGTGCAGTGGGTTTCGGCCATCTTGGCGTGCACGGCTTCGACGACGACGATCGCGTCGTCGACCACGACGCCGATGGCAAGCACGAGCGCGAACAATGTGATGAGGTTGATCGTGATTCCGAACGCCTGCATGAACACGAACGAGCCCACCAGCGACACCGGCACGGCCAGCGTGGGAATGAGCGTGGAGCGCCAGTCTCCGAGGAAGACGAACACCACGAGCGCCACGAGCACGAACGCCTCGCCCAGCGTGTGAATCACCTTCTCGATGGACGCGTCGAGAAAGCTCGAGACGTCGTAACTGATCTGGTACTTCATCCCTGCGGGGAACGAGTCCTTCTTCATCTCGTCGAGCTTGGCTTTCACCTCTTCGATCACCTTGCTCGCGTTGCTGCCGTAGGTTTGCTTCAGCATGATGGCGGCTGACGGGTGGCCGTCGAGGTTCGAGTAGATGTCGAAGAACTCGCTGCCGAGCTCCACGGTTGCAATGTCTTTCAAATGCAAAAGCTCGCCGTCGGAGTTGGCACGAATGACGATGTTCTCGTACTGCTCGGGCTTGTTGTAGCGGCCGGAGTAGCTGAGCACGTACTCGAGCGCCTGCGCCTGCTTGCCGGTGGCCTGGCCGAGGCGGCCGGGGCGACCGATCACGCTCTGCTCGCTGATGGCCTTCATCACGTCGTCGGTCGATACGCTGTACGCGCGCATCCGATCCGGATTCATCCACACGCGCATGGCGTACTGGCGGGAACCGAGGATGCGGGTTTGCGCGATGCCCGGAATGCGACTCAGCTCGGGCAACAGGTTGGCGTTTGCGAAGTTGTAGAGGAACTTCTGGTCGGCCGTTTCCTCGTCGCTGTACAGATTGATGTACATGAGCATGCTGGGCTGCACGGGGGTCAGCACCACGCCTTCGAGCTGCACCAGTGGCGGCAGCTTGTTCATCACCTGGTCGACGCGGTTTTTCACGTTGACGATCGCCTTGGTTGGGTCGGCGTCCAGCTCGAAGACCACCTGGATGGTGGCTTCGCCGGCGCTGGTGGCGTCCGAGATGATGTAGCTCATGTCTTGCACGCCGTTGATGGCGCGCTCGAGCGTGATGATCGACGACTGCACCAGCACGTCGGCACTGGCACCAGGGAAGGCGAGGGAGACCATGACCCGCGGCGGTGAGATCTCCGGGAACTGCGAGACCGGACGGGAGCGCATGGCCAGAAGGCCCGTGAACACGATCAGGATCGAGAGCACGATCGCCAGAACGGGGCGCGTGAGGAACTTGTGCATGACTTACTCCGCCGCCACTTCGAGATGCGCAAGCACCTCGGGCGCGGCCTTGAAGTCGGGGGCGATGGTTGCGCCGTCGCGCACTTTGCGCAGACCCTCGACCAGGATCTTGTCCTGCTCGGTGACGCCAGTCGCCACCGCATAGAGTTGCGGCAGCTCGGCGCGGACCGTGATGGGCCGGGAGTGCACGACGTTCTTGTCGTCGACCACGAACACGAACTTCTTGTCGAGCACGTCGAAGGTGGCCTTCTGCGGAATGAGCAGCGCATTCTTGACGGTCTGGGCGATGCGGATCTTGCCGGTCTCGCCGTGGCGGAGCAGCGCGTTCGGATTGGCGAACGTGGCGCGGAAGGCAACGTTGCCGTTGTCGTTGTTGAAGTCGGCCTCGATGGTTTCGACCTCGCCGGGTTGGTCGAACAGCTCGCCGTTGGCCATGACCAGCTTGACGGGCGTGTTGCCGGTCGGCGCGTGCATCTTGTAGTCGAGGTACTCGGACTCGCTGACGTTGAAGTAGACCCACACCGTGCTGTTGTCCGACAGCGTGGTGAGCAGAGCGCCCTCGTCGAGCAGGCTGCCCATGCGGGCCTGGAAGCGTCCCACGATGCCGGCGAACGGTGCCCGCAGCTCCGTCAGAGACTTTTGCGTGGTAGCGAACGACACGCCGGCGGCAGCCTTGTTCAGCTTCGCCTTGGACAGCGCGAGCTCGCTCGAAGACACGACGTTCTTGTCGGCGAGGAGCTTGGTGTTGTTGTATTCGACCTGCGCGACCTCCGCTTCGGCGGCGGCCTTCTGCAGCTCTGCTTGGTACATCATCGGCATGATCTGAAAGAGCCGGGTGCCTTTGCTCACCTGTTTGCCTTCGTCGACGAAGGTTCCTTGCAGGTAGCCCTTTTCGAGCGCGCGGAGCTCGATGTGCTGCTTGGCACGAATCTGCGCCACGTACTCTTTGGTGAGCTCCGTGTCTTTGCGCAGCGGGCTCGTCACGAGGTACCTGGGTATCTCGATGTGTTCGTCGTGAGCGCGGCGGCAACCGAGGAAAGAGAGGGCAGCCAGCAGAGGCAGCAGCAGCGTCATTGGGGTGCGGTACATGGTTGTGTGCTCGTGTTCGGGCGGACGCGTGCGCGCGTCTGTTTGCGTTGCGTGAGCCGAGCGCGCGCGGGCCAACGGGCCCGCTACGCGGCCGACGGCCAGGTAGCGACGACGAAGACGAAGACGCACGGGCTCGGGTGGCGCGCCGTTCGAAGATCGATCCCTACGGACACGCCGGAGGACGAACACCGCCTGCCGGCGGATCGGAGCTCAGAGCCGTGTGACTTCGCCCAGGACGGGCGGCCCACGGGCGAGGCGCGTGTCGATCGGGAAGCGCGACATGTCGGCGCCTGCCGCGGCCAGAAAGGCCCGCTCCGCGCGCAGCACCGAAGCGAGGTGACCGCTGGCGGTCTCGTCGTCGCTCGGCACACTCGATTTGTCCTGGTCCGTGTCGTCGTCGTCGTCCTCGTCCTCGTCGACGCTCTCGGTCTGGAGCGCGCAACGGTTCGGATCGTCCGAAGGACCAGGCATCGACGCCCAGCGCTGCGCCGCGACTGCGTGCAACGCGGTCGGTATGTCGCGGTCGGGCCCGCTCGTCAGCGTGCACACCATCGCGCCGAGCAGCGCGAGCGCCAAGGCCAGCAGCCCATGCCGCGTAGCGTGCCCGCCCCGGCTGGGTCCTGGCCCCCGAGGGTGCTCTGCGTGGCTTCGCGCCATGCGCTTCGCCACACGCGTTGGGGCGTGTGGGCGGTCCAGCGTGTGGGGCGTGCGGAGTAGCATCGTGCGATTCAGAGCGCGCTCGCGAGGCACATGATTCTGCCGGCCACGCGCTGACGGAGTGATGCGCGCCGATGCTGCAGCGGGTCAACAACAACCTCGGCGGGTCTACGAATATTCCCGCTTCGAGCGCGCGCGCGGCCGCAACCGGAGCGGCCAGTCCATGCCTGGTCAGGGCGCGTGGCGATGTGCAAGGCTCAGCTCGGTTCTCGTCGCAACGATGCTAAGGCCCCGTCATGACTCGTCAGCGCCTGCTTCTTGCCGTCCTCGTTCTGCCCCTGCCCCTGCTCGTGCTGTCGGCATGCTCGGCAACGGTGATCGACGACGGCGACGGCGAACCCGTCGCCGCCGCGCCCGCGCCCGCGCCAGTGGGCATCGCCGCGCTGGGCGCCGGAACCCACTCGCCCGACGCCGTCGAGTGGGAGGTGATCGGCAGCGCCGCGGACGGCCTGGCC
>JAYUXI010000533.1:0-7560 GCA_043753085.1 Myxococcales bacterium
GCGCACGCGTGCAGTCAGCGGCGGCTGCGCCGCGCGCGGGGTGGTACGGCATCACCTACGACGGCACCACCGGCTGGGTCGACGGCGCGTACCTGGCCAAGCCGAGCGCCGCTGCCAGCTCCGGTGACGTGTGCGCGTTCTCGTGGGAGGAGCGCCCCGGCTACGCCGACTACACGACCGTGAACTGGTAGGAGCGATCCGTCGGCGGTGAGGCTCCACGACGTTTCGATCGCAGCGAAGCCCTGGCGTACTCGTCGCGCGTCTTGTCGGAAAAGATTGCCACGGCGGCGCCGCCCAACCTGGTCGAGCTGGCTCGCGCGTACAACGGCAACCCCGACTCCAGCATCCGGATCCCCTACGGCACCAAGGTACAGGGCTGGTACGACGACCTGGGCTCTTGCGGGATCTTCGAGTAGCCGCGTCCGAACGATGGCCGAGGCGTATGACGTCATGGTGGGGTCGCGCAGTTTTTCTCGGAGGCGCGCTCGGGTCGCGAAACGTCTTTCCGCTACGTGGTGAGGTCCATCACGCGGCGCTCGAGCCCCCTGCCCTTGTGGACGCCGCCGATGCGCGCCCCGTGCTGCAGGAGCACGGGAAGCGTGGCGCCGATGACGGTCTCCGCGTCGGCCTTGTCGCGCTCGAAATGAACGACCAGCTCACGCGTCGCCTCGATGAACTCGACGCGGCTGACGATGGCGATCTGCTGCACCTGTTCGAACGGAACGGGACCGGGCGAGAGCAAGATACGCACTTCTTCCGACGACGCGGTGAGGTCGCTCATGGTGCCCTGAACGACCAGCTTGCCGCGGTCGATGATGGCGGCGTGATCGCAGACTTGCTCGAGCTCGTGGAGGTTGTGGCTGGAGATGACCAGCGTGGCTCGGCCTTTGCGGCGCACGATGATCTCGCGCACCTCGTGGGCCATGCGCGGGTCGAGGCCGGCGGTGGGCTCGTCGAGCAGAATCACTTCGGGCGAGCCGAGCAGCGCCTGCGCCAGCGCCACGCGCTTGGCCATGCCGTGCGAGAGGGCAGAGCAGCGCGTGCCGTGCCAGGTCTGCCCTTGCACCTCGGTGAGCACTTCGTCGATCGACCGCGCGATCTGCTCCTTCGGCAGATCCTGCAGCTTGGCCATGCTGGTCAAAAACTCGCCGACGGTCTCGAGCGGAGGCAGCACCGCGTCCTGCGGGAGCACGCCGACCTTGCCGCGGAGCGCGTCCACGTGCTCCGGGCTGTAGTCGAGCACACGGATGCTGCCTTCGGACGGGCGCATGAAGCCTGCGATCATCGAGAACGTGGTGGTCTTGCCAGCGCCGTTGGGACCGATCAGGCCGAACACGGAGCCGACCGGCACCTTCAGCGAAAGAGCATTGACGGCGACGGTGGCGCCGAAGCGCCGGGTGAGCGAATCGAGCACGATGGCAGACGAAGAAGACATGGGGGGATCAGACCTCGGACCGCTTGAACAGGAGCGCGCCACCACCGACGAACAGCAACGGGAACGCCATGGCGGCGCCGAGCCCGATGAGAAACTGCTTCACGCCGGTGCGCAGCAGGTAGTGGTCGAAGCTGCCGGGGTAGGCGAAGGCGACGTAGCGCCACTGCGACTCCGAGGCCTGGAAGTTGCCGAGGATCCAGCTGATGGTGAACGAGCCGAAGATGAGCAGGAGGGCAATCATCGGCGTCTTGACGAACGAGCCCATGAAAGTGGCCAGCGCCGACCACGCGCCCAAAATTGGCAAGGCCACGGCAAACAGCGCCGGACCCCAGGTAAACACGTCTTCGGGTGCATCATGCACCAACACCAGATCGCAAATCCACGAGATGAGCTGCACGCCGAACAGCACGATGCTGGTGGTGGCCCAGAGGCCGAGCCACTTGCCGACGAAGTAGCTGCCGCGGCGCGAGCGCACGGTCAGGTAGCGCAGGGTGCGGTGCTGGCGCTCGGCCGAGATCGCGTCGAAGCCGATCAAGGCGACCAAAAGCGGACACAGCCACACCGACGCCCACGCCGTGACGACCAGCGTGGAGGGCGCGTGCGAGAGTCGCTCCGCGACGATGGAGTCGTTGCGGTACAGCACCTCGTAGAACTTCACGGCGCCGATGTTGACGGCTTCCGTGCCGTACTCGCCGCGCACCTCGGCGGTCATGTCGCTTACCTTGGTGCCGATCAGCGTGGAAACGAGCCCGCCCAGCAGCGTGAGCGCATAGAGCGCGATGCCGCGTGCGCTGCGGAAGTTGCGCCGCAGCTCGCGCTGCACGACGAACCCGATTTCGCGAATGGGATGCATGGGGCCGGCACTCTACCCCAAGCGTTCCGCCCGTGCCGCCTCTCGTCTACTTCGCGGCGCGGCGGCGGCGTGCGGCGCACAGGCCGGCAATCACCGACAGCACCGCCAGGTTGCCGCCGACGTCTCGCGCCGGCGCGCCGTGGCAGCCGCAGCCTTCGCCGTTGCCGTCGGTCGTGGCAGAGGGTTCGGCGCCCGCGTCCACGCTGCCGGACGCGCCCGCGTCGCCACGGCCGCCGCTGCTACCCGGCCGCGGCGCATTGGTTTCGAGCACGCCGAAGCTGCTGTACGCGCCGTCGGACTCGCCCTCGTTGACGACCTGGAACCAAACCTCGGTGGCGCCGGCGGGCACGTCGACCTCGACGGGGGAATCGCCTTCGTCGGGCACGAGCTCGACCTCGATGACGTCCAACGCCGCCTTCGGCGAGCTCGAAACGGTCCACTGGATCGGCTGGGCGCCGAAGCGAACCGCGAGCTTCGGCTCGAACTTCGAGTCGCGGCCGAAACCCTGCGAGTACGTGTAGAGCTGCTGGACCTCGAAGGTGACCTTGGTGGCGCCCGCAGGCAGAACGCTGTGCCCCTGAACGATGCCGGGTGCGCGGCGAATTCCGACCGACGGACCCCCGGGGGCGAGGAAGAAATGCGCTTCGCGCGGCGCCGCGATCGGGCGGTCGAAGCTGGCCTGCTCGCGAACGCGGGTGCACTTGGGCAGCACGCCCTTTTCGGCGAAGGCCGCCGAAAGCAGTGTGGCCGCGGCCGGCAAATCGATCTGCAGGCCGGCTACGAAGAGCGCACCTACCTCTTCGTACGTGGGAGTTTCCATGACGGCGGCACGCATGGCTTTGTAGAGCGACTCGTCGAACGCGATCTGGTCGGTTGGAGCGAGCTGCGCGCGCGCGGTCCAGAGGGCGCCAGAAAACAACGTGGAGTCTGCATGGACCTCGCCAGAGATGGCGTTGCTGCACGTGTCCGTGTTGACCAGGTTGCGGATCGCGGAGCCGCCCTGCTGCACGCCAGCGCCAGCGTACTCGCCGAGGTCCGGGTCATTCGAGATTGCAGACGAAAAGAAGTCTGCGAGGCCTTCGTTCATGGCGCCAGGCGCGGCGCTGACGCCCCACTCGTCCAGCGTGAACCTGCCGAGCTGCAGGGTCTTGTCGACCACCGCGTGCGTGAACTCGTGGTACACGACGTCGCCGTCGTAGGCGAAGTCGCGACCGCCGAATTGATCCGAGCCCTGGCCGAAGAACATGCCACCGGTGGTCACGCCGAGGACCTCGCCGTAGGGGTCGAACGAGCCCTCTGGCGCGGCAGGCGAGAAGAACGCGTTGTCGTAGCCGACCAGCGGCAGCTCCGGATTGGCAGCCGTGACCGCGTCGAACTCGCCGTCGGTACCAAAACCCGAACCTTGCGGTAGCCGCAGGTTGGCCACTGCCGTGAGCACGTCTGCCCGGACCACTTTGGCCGCGAGATCGCCCTGCAAACCCTGGAAGAACGCGTACGCGCGGTTGGCGTGATAATAGATCGACAGCTGCGAGAACGGGTCTTCGGCCTTGGCTGCCGACTCGTCGTCCGGCACGAGCGAGTAATTGCTGGTGGCGTCGAGCGTGGCCGAGTTCACGAGATCGCACACGTGCACGTCGAGCTGGCCGTCGAAGAGCGACTTGACGGTCTTCTTGTCGACGCAGTTCACCGCGGCGAGAAACGAGTTGGTGAGCGTGCCCGGCGTGGTCTCGGCGATGGGCAGCTCGCGTGGCGGGAGGGCAGGCGACTTGACCGGGTTGGTCGCGTACATTTGCGCGGTGACCGAGCGCACCAGATCGACCGCTTCGATCAGCTCGCCGGTGCGTGCGTCGACCGTGATGCGAATGCGGCTGGGGAACGCCACCGGGATGGTGGGGAAGGCGAACCAAGCCAGCCGCGCCTCTCCGAAGCGCAGGAACACGCCCAGGTGGACGTGTGTATGGTGCAGGGGGAACCGCGTGTGCGGTGCGGCGGCGCGAATCGCGTCGGCCTTGGCCAGGGCCGGCGTCACGGTAGCGGGCCACTGCGCCGCACCGGGGCCGAAGACCTCGCGGGCCTTGCCGGCGCCGTCGACGCGGAGCGACGCGTTGCCGCCGATGACGGGCAGGCCGCGGAAGCGCGAGGCGAAGTGCACGATGCGCTCGCCGTCGCCGAATCGTTCTTCGGAGATCTGCCGGAACTGCAGCTGGGGCGAGACGAGCTGCGCGAGGGTCTGCACCGGCGTGCGCGCGACCGGCACGGCGCCCTTCCAGTGGAGGCCTTCTGCGCTGGCGGAGCCGGCTGCGGCGAGGAGTGCAGCAAGCGCGAGAGAGCCCCGGAACGTCGTCATCATGGCGCGCGAGCTTAGCAACGCGGGCCGGCCGGCGCGAGCACCGTCCTCGGAGCTGGACCGTTGCCATCCTCGCGACGGATGTCGAAGGTCAGAACCGGAGACGACCCTCGCGCACCGAGAGCGCGGGGGCCGCGGGTTGCGTCGCCGCCTGGATCCAAAAGATGCCGGAGACGACCAGGGCCAGTAGTCCGGAACCCACGACGATGTCCGAAGCGATGATCCGAGTGCGCGCGCTGGACACGTCGGCGGGATCACATCGTGGCGCGCAGCCGTCGAGATCGGCGCGCGCGGCCAGTCCGCTGATCCCGAGTGCCGCGCCGGTGCCGAGCGCCGCGACCGCCACCGAGCCGAGCACCCAGCTGATCGTGGGCGGCCCTTTCGATCGACGCACCGTCGGCGCTGCGGGCGGGGCGCCACGAGACGGCGGCGGCAGTGCGACGAGGCGACCCTTTTGGCCCTCCCGCGCCACGACCGTGGACGAGCGCAGTGGCTCGCCCGGCCCTTCGTAGCGCAGCTGGTGCGTACCGGGGTCGACCTCGATGGCCAGGCCGTTCGGCGGATCTGCCACCACGTTGCCATCCACACGCAGCGTTCCGACGCTGACATCTTCCCCGCGCGGGTCCTTCACCTCGACCACCAAGGTCGGCAAGCGGGCGCTCAGGTCGGCCGCTGCATCGTTGCACTCCTTGCGGATGGCAGCCGGACAGCGGGTCTCGGCGCACTGTCGAAACTGGGTTCGCGCGCCGAGCCACGAGCCGGCCGCGCGCGCGTGCTGACCCGCGTCGAAGCTGGCGATGCAGGCAGCGACGTCCGGGGGCGGGGCGCCGTGTCCGGCCCGCGGGAGCGCGAACGCCGCGCCGAGGACCAGCAGGCCGCTAAAAACAATCGGGCTTGAAGTGCTTGAAGCCATTGGCGTCCTGAGTATACGGCGGGTCACAGTGTGGCGGCGGGGCAACGGGCGGATTTTTCGCGCCACGCGGCGCGGGCGGCGGAAGCGCGGGTCGGCGCTCGACTGCCGTACGCGGCGCGGGCACAGCAGGGTCTGCAGGTGCTGCGGAAAGCGGCGCGGGAGACGCCGCGAAAGGCGGCGCGGGAGACGCCGCGGACACGCGTTGCAACGACACGGGCCGAGCTCCCCGCAGTGGGTATGGGTTGGGCCGCCACGCGCACCACGACAGACCTACGGCCAGCGCGGTTCCGGCCAGAATGGACCACGCGACACGCCGCATCTGCTGGTCGCGCGGAACGTCGGCCGACGAGCGGGACCCTGGCGGCTCGATCCCGCTCGCGGTGTGATCGCCTTCCGTGGGTAGTGCACCCTTCGGCCCCGACGCAAGCGAACGGATCAACGACTCTACGGTGACCGCCGAGGCACCGACGGTGAGCTCCTCGGCATCGCGCACCAGTTTGCTGCGCGCTTCGAACCGATCGCCTGCGGTTCGGTCGAGCCACTCGGCCACCTGCAGGGTCGACGCCGGAGTCACTGCCGATTCGAGCTCGAGGGCGAGCTCCATGGCGGTGGCGTGCCGGCCCGCCGGCTCGCGAGAAAGCGCGCGGAGGATGATGGCGTCGAGCCGCTGCACGACGACGCGATGACCTTCGGACACCAGCTCGCTCGGTGGTTGCACCACGGCTGCCTGGACGCGGCTGAAGGTATGGGCATCGGTCTCGCCGCAGAACAAGCGGCGGCCGGTGAGCATTTCCCACAGCACCACCGCAGCGGCGAAGATGTCGCTGGCACGGGCCACCAGCCCGCGCAGCTGCTCGGGCGCCATGTACGGAAGCTTTCCCTTCAAGACGTTGTCTTGCGATGCGTGCAGCCGGCCCAAGGCCTTGGCCACGCCGAAGTCGATGAGTCGCGCTACGCCGTCCCGGCCGACCAACACGTTCTGGGGCGACACGTCGCGGTGGACGATCTCGAGGGACTCACCGCGGGGGCCACGTGTTTCATGGGCGGCGTGCAGGCCTTGCAACATGCCCCCCGCGATCGACACTGCGATGGCGGGAGGAATACCTGCCCCGCCTACCGTCGAAACCAGGCCACAGGCACGAACCAGCTGCGACAGCGATTCGCCGACGACCAGGTCCATCACCAAAAACAGCTCGCCTTCGTCCTCGACGACGTCGAGGACCGAAACGACGTTGGGATGCCGGATCCGAGCCGCGAGGCGCGCCTCGTCGAGAAACATCGACACGAAGTCGGGATCGCGAGCGTACGCGGCGTGCAGCCGCTTGATGGCTACGGTTCGCCCGAATCCAACCGGCCCGACCAGTCGTCCCAAGTGCACGGTGGCCATGCCACCTGCCGCGAGCTCCCCGAACAGGAGATAGCGGCCGACTTGGCGAGGGAGCGCTGCGGACGAGACCACACCACTACGATATCAAGGTACCGGCAGCGCGCGCCAGGAACGGTTGCAGCCGCTCGGGATCCTCAGCGGCCAGAAGCAGGTTGGCTTTCGATTTCGAACGGATCCGGCCCATCGTCGAGGCCCAGCTCGGTGCTGCTCGACTCGGAATCTTTCGCCAGCATCCGCTGGAACGAACGGCGATTGACCTGAGCAAGCTCTGCCGCGCGCGTGACGTTGCCGCCCGTGCGACCCAGCATCGCCCGTGCGTACGCCTCCTCGAAGCGTGCGGCATGCAGGCGCCGGGCTTCGCGCAGCGGCAGGTCGGCGAGGCCGTCGAGCAAGTTGCCGTCCGGCACGGGTGCGATCTTGCCCGAGCCTGCGGGCAGGGCGCCAAGCCCCAGCTTGGCGACGCGTTCGACCAGGTTGCGGAGCTCACGCACGTTGCCGGGCCAGTGGCGCGTGCGCGCAGCCTCGAGAACTTCTTCGGGCAGCGGTGCGAAGGGCGCTGCGAAGCGCTCCCAGAAGTGGCGGGCCAGTTGCACGGCGTCGTCGCCGCGGACACGCAGCGGCGGCA
>JAYUXI010000534.1:0-3080 GCA_043753085.1 Myxococcales bacterium
ACTGCAATCCTTCAGTCTGCGCCGCGTTCCCACGCCGCCTCGGCGTACTGCTTGTACTTTGCAAACTTCCCGTGCCGGATCGCTTCGCGCGCGCCGGCCGTGAGCTCTGCATAATAATGCAGGTTGTGGATCGAAAAGAGCCGCAGCACGGTCATCTCGCCGGCCAGGTACAAGTGCCGCAGATACGCCCGCGAGTAACCGCCGGCGCAGGCCTCGCACGTGCATTCTGGGTCGATGGGCCGTGGATCTTCCTTCCAGCGCGCTTGTTTGATCACCAACTTGCCGGAGCGGGTGAGCGCCTGGCCATTGCGCGCGTTGCGTGTAGGTAGCACGCAATCGAACAGGTCGACGCCGGCGCCGATGGCGATGAGCAGATCGCGCGGCGTGCCCACGCCCATCAGGTAGCGCGGTCGCTCCGGATCCAGCAGCGGCGCCACGTGCGGCAAGGCCTCGTGCATCTGCTCGATGGGCTCGCCCACCGAGAACCCGCCCAGCGCCAGGCCATCGAACGAGAGCTCCCCGAGCTCCTGCGCGTGCCGCACGCGCAGATCCACGTGCACACCGCCCTGCACGATGCCGAACAATGCCTGGCCCTCGGGCCGCGGCGACGCCAGTGCCCGCACCGCCCAGCGGGTCGTGCGCTCGACCGCGGCGATCACGGCTTCGCGCGGCGCTCCGCCCGGCGGGCACACGTCGAGCTGCATCTGGATGTCGGCGCCGATCAGCCCCTGCACCCGCACCGCTTCTTCCGGCGACAGCCACTTCTTCTCGCCGTCGAGGTGCGATCGGAAGGCGATGCCCTCTTCCGAGAACTTCACCAGCGACTCCTTGCCCTTGGCGCCGACGCCCAGCGAAAACGCCTGGAAACCGCCGCTGTCGGTGAGCATGGCGCGCGGCCACCGGGAGAACTGATGCAGGCCGCCCTGCCTGGCGATGAGCTCGGCGCCTGGCCGTAGCCAGAGGTGGTAGGTGTTGCCGAGCACGATCTGCGCGCCGGTCTTGGCCACGTCGCTGCCGGTCAGTCCCTTGACTGATCCCTGCGTGCCGACCGGCATGAAGCTCGGCGTGGCCACCGCAGCATGGGGCGTGGTGAACGTGCCCAGGCGAGCGTGGCCGTCGGATGCGTGTACTTCGAATGCGAATCCACGAGCGCCGGGCTTCACGACGCGGTCCGGGACACGTACATCGCGTCACCGTACGAGAAAAATCGGTAGCGTTCACGCTGCGCGACGTCGTACGCGCGCAGGATGCGCTCGGTGCCGCCGAACGCGCACACCAGCGCGAGCAACGTCGATTTCGGCAGATGGAAGTTGGTGAGCAGACGGTCGACCACGCGAAAGTCGAAGCCGGGTTGGATCAGCAGCTTGGTCGAGCCCTTGCCGGCCACCACCAGCCCGCGGCGCTCCGGGTCGGCGGTGCTCTCGAGCGTACGCACCACCGTGGTACCGATGGCAACGACCGGCGCACCTCGCGTGCGGGCGGCGGCAATCGCGTCGGCCGCGGCGGTGGTGACCTCGTAGCGCTCGCTATGCATCGGGTGATCGTCGAGATCGTCGACCATGACCGACTGGAACGTGCCCAGACCGACGTGCAACGTGACCTGTGCAACCTGCACGTTCCTGCGCGCCAGCGTGGTCAGCATCTCGGTGGTGATGTGCAAGCCGGCGGTGGGCGCGGCGACCGCGCCGCGTTGGCTGGCGAAGACGGTCTGATACCGCTCGAAATCGTCGGTCTTGGCGTCGGCGTCGCGGCGCTTGACGATGTACGGTGGCAGCGGCATCTCGCCGATGCGGTCCAGCACGGCGGCAACGGGCTCGTCGCCCTGCGCGGTCCAGAAGGTGATCTCGAGCATCGCTCCGTCCTTGGCGCCCACTTCGGCTTCGACTTCGTTGTGCGGGCCGAACGTGAGCCGGCTGCCCGGACGCAGCTGCTTGGACGCTTTGCCCATCGCGCGCCAGCGCACCTTGCTGGGCGTCTCTTCGAGCAGCTCGACCAGCAGCAGCTCGACCTTGCCGCCCGACAGCCGAAGGCCGATGAGACGAGCCGGGATCACCCGCGTGTCGTTGACGATCACGAGGGCGCCTTCGGGCAGGCGCTCGGCGAACTCGCGCACTTGGGCGTGGTGAAGCTGCTCTTGTTCCAGCACCATCAGCCGGCCGCCGTCGCGACGCTCCGGCGGGTGGCTCGCCACCAGGGTCTCGTCCAGCTCGTAGGCGAACGTGCTCGTTTCCATGATCAGCTCTCCGGGCCCATGCTCGTGAACACGATGCCGAGCTTGGTCATCTTTCGCCACAGCGTCGTGGGGGAAATCTCGAGCAGGGTGGCGGCGCGTTCACGGTTGCCACTGGTGGCACGCAGGGCTTCCTCGATGGCCACGCGCTCGGCTTCGTCGACCGCGAGCGACAGGCTGCGCACGGCGCCGTGGCCCTTGGCGGCGTGGTTCTGCGGAAGCAAGTCGCTCATGGTCAGCGAGCCGTCCTGTTCGACGAGGACGGCTTGCTCGACCATGTGCTCGAGCTCGCGGATGTTGCCGGGGAACGGATAGGTCTTCAGCGCCTCGAGCGTGCCCTGCGCAAAGCGGGCAGTGGTGCCGAGCTTGGCGTTGTGCTTCGCGAGAAAGTAATTGGCCAGCGTGGGGATGTCGGCGCCGCGCTCGCGCAGCGGCGGCAAAATGAAGCGCGCGACGTTCAGCCGGTAGAACAGATCTTCGCGGAAGCGGCGCTCGCGGATCGCGAGCGGCAAGTCCTGGTTGGTGGCGGCAATGATCCGCACGTTCACTTTCACCGACCTGCTCTCGCCGACGCGGCGCACCTCGCCCTCCTGGATGGCGCGCAGCAGCTTGGCCTGGAAGGCCATCGGCGTTTCGCCGATTTCGTCGAGAAACAGCGTGCCGTTCTCGGCTTCTTCGAACATGCCGCGGCGCGCGTGGGTGGCGCCGGTGAACGCGCCCTTGGCGTGGCCGAACAGCTCGCTCTCGAGCAACGTTTCGGTGATGGCGGCGCAGTTTACGGCGACGAACGGAAGATCGGCGCGGCGCGAGTGCGAGTGGATGGCGCGCGCCACGACTTCTTTGCCGCTGC
>JAYUXI010000535.1:0-3078 GCA_043753085.1 Myxococcales bacterium
TCTCGATCCTGCAGACAGCGGTCAACCCGTACGTCAGCATCCTCGGTCCGCACCAGACGGCGGCGCGGCGCATCGCCATCATGGGGATCTGCAACAAACTCGGTGGGCTGCTGGCCCCACTGGTGCTCGGAGCACTGGTGCTGCGCGGGATGGACCCGCTCACGGCGCGCCTCCAGCGGGCCGATCCCGTAAGCAGGATCGCATTGCTCGGCGACTTCGCCGGCACCGTTCGCACGCCCTACCGGACCATGGCGCTGCTGCTGGTGGCGATCGCCGTCGCCGCGCGGCTGTCGCCGCTGCCGGAGGTTCGGCCCGAGGCGACGAACGCCTCCACCGGATCGGCGCGCGGCTTGTTCCACTACCCACACGTGTGGCTCGGTGCATTATGCATCTTCGTGTACGTGGGCGTCGAGGTCATGGCCGGAGACGCCATCGGAACCTACGGCAAGGGCTTCGACCTCCCGCTGGATCGCACCAAGTTCTTCACGTCGTTCACGATGGCGGCCATGCTCCTCGGCTACGCCGCGGGCTTGTTGGCCATCCCGCGCTGGATCAGCCAGGAACGCTACCTGGTGGGATCGGCGGCGCTGGGCGTGGTGCTCGTACTCGGAGCCTTTTTTACCCGCGGCAGCATGTCGGTGGCGTGCGTGGCAGCGCTCGGTTTTGCCAACGCGATGATGTGGCCCGCGATCTTCCCGCTGGCCATCCGCGGCCTGGGTGCACTCACCGAGGCCGGCGCCGCGCTGCTGGTCATGGGCATCGTCGGCGGCGCCATCGTTCCGCAGATCTTCGCCCTCGGCAAACAGCACCACGACTTCCAGTGGGTGTTCGCCGCGGTGATGCTGCCCTGTTACCTGTACATCCTGTTTTTCGGACTACGCGGCCACCGCGTGGGTCAGAAGGTACCCACGAGCGCCACGTGACTGCTGAACGCATTGCGTCGCCCAGCGAGGTCCAGATCGGAGAAGCTCCAGTATTCGGTCGAGAGCTTGGCGCGCAGGCCGCGCTCGATGGTGAACGCCGTGCCCAGCGTGTACCGCAACATCCCGCTGTTGGCCTGCAGCGTACTGCCCGTGAGCACGTTGCCGGTCCGCGCCAGAAAGTCGGCGCGGCCGATCAGATCGAGCCGAGCGGTGACTGGTACCTCGAGCTCGGCGTAGCCGCCGTGCTTGACGAAGTAGTTCGCCCCCTTCGTGACCAGGTACTTGAAGCGTGACTGCTCGCTGACGTCGAGATCCTGCTTTCGCGCCAGGTACTCGAACCGCAAGTTGGTCTTGCCGAGACGAAAGCCCAGGTCGGCGCCGTAGATCAGGTACGTGAGCTGGTTGTTCGGATCGAAGGTGCCGTACATCACGCTCGAGCCGAGCTGCATGTCGGCCTGTTTGCCGAGGCGGGCGGTGAGCGCCACGCGACCACCCACCGTGGGCCGGTTGTTGTTGTCGAAGTAGAAAAGGTCGTCGGTGCGAGATCGGGAAAAATCCAGGTCGGCCGCCCTGTTTTCGGCGCGAAAACCGGTCACCGCATAGACTGCGTAGTCCAGCTGTACCTTGCTGCCGAACCAGTGCAGACCGTTGACCTCGACGCCGTTGTCCGGAAACGGGCTGGGCAAGACACCCATGTTCCAGTCGCGCAAACGGAGCATGCGCCCCATGTCGTACGGGAGCGGCTTGTCGCTCAGGCGGTGGTTGGCCGGATCGTGGCGCAAGTTGAAGGCGCCGAAGCTGGGGCTGAACCGACCCGCGCGAATGTTGAGCTCGTCGGCCACGCGGTAGTCCAGGTAGAGCATGTCGGTTGCGAGGCCGTGGCAGCCCATGCACAGCTTCACGTTGGCCGAGAAGTGATCCGAGACGTCGACCGCCACCTTCAGCGCGCCCTCGAGCGTGAAGCCATCGAACGCGGTGCGTGGCGCGCCATTCGAGGTGCCGTTGTTCGAAAGCCCGCGCGGCACGAGGTGGTAGTCGACCTGGGCGGAGCCGGCGACGTTGTAGTCGAGCGCGCGCGCCGAGCTGGGCATCAGCCACGCGCACAGCGTGGCGAGCGTGACCATGCAGGCGAGCAGGCGCAGCTTCGGCGAATGGGTCCGTTGCCGCTGCGTCACTTCTGCACCCCGTTGGTAGCGCCGGCGCGCGTGCGCGCCGAGTTGAAGTGCAGAAAGCGCAGGATCGGCGGCTCGTCCTCGACGGCGATGCCGCTGCCCGGCTGCCGCCGCATGCGGGTCACGTAGCGCTGCCAGAACTCGTCGCTCTTGTCGCCCGCATTGAGGGCGCGCGAGAGGCCGTGACACTTCGAGCAACGCTGCGCGAAAACCTCGTACTCGTCGCGCAGGTCGCTGGGGACCTCGCTGATGCGCAATCCTTCGCCGGTGCGCGACGCGTTGCACGCAGCGAGCGGCGGCAACAAGAGCCCCGCGAGCAGGGCGGCAGTGGCCGAGAATCCAAACAAGACATCCCGCTTCATTCGCCGTCGGCCCCCTTTGCGCCTTCCTGGATCCAGCGTCGCACGAGCGCAATCTCGGCCGCGCTCCATGGCGAACGGTCTTTCGGCATGCGTGCGCCCCGCGTGTACGTCCCTTCGAGCTTCTGCACGAGCGCCGAGCCGTCGGCATCGCCGGCGATCACGACGCTTGTTCCGCTGGAAACGCCACCTCGCCGCAACGTACCCAGGGAAGACAAGTCGAGTGCAGCGAGCTGGAGCCCCTGCGGATCGGGCTGGCCGGGATAGTGACAGCGCTTGCAGCCGAACGTGGTGGGTCCGTCGGCGCGGTCCATCAACGGGCGGATGTCGCGCGAGAACACCACCGCGCCAACGGCGGCGTCCGCGACGACGGTGCCCTCGGCCGGCGCCAAGTATTCGAGGTCTGGCCCGCATGCGAGCGTACAGGCCAGCACGCCAGCAAAAAAACAAGCAGATTGCATCAAGGTTCGAAGGTGAGGGAGAGCACCGCGCCTGCGGAGCCCGTATCGGGTGGGGCGGCCAAACGCTGGCCGCGAATCTTTCCAGCGATGCAGCCACCGGCGGCGCCGAGTGGGCCGGGCAGCTTGGGGGCGGCTACGGCGATGACGCCGTCCTCGTCGATGT
>JAYUXI010000536.1:0-3076 GCA_043753085.1 Myxococcales bacterium
TGAGTTTCATCGAGGCGCGGGCGATGGCCGGGTTCGCATTGCTCATGATCGGTGTGGGCGCCTGGCAGCGTAGCCAGCCGGTCCGCGAGCTTGGGCCTCACGCGTAGGCACCGGCTTTAGAAAGCTCGTAAAAGGCGCTCAGACCGGCGCGATGGCCAGGGTGCGCCGCACCCTGCCTGCCGGTCGCGCTTTTTCGACTTTGTCGAAGGCGCGCTTGTAATGCGCGAACTTGCCGCCGGCACGCATCGCTTCGAGCACGGCGAGCCCCTCGGCCTCGCCGCCTTGGGCCAGTACGTACTCGGCCCAAGCCCAGCGCGCACTGGTGGCGCGCACGTCGACGCGACCTCGAAAGCCGCGCCGCAGCTGGTCGAGGCGGTCGTTCACCACACCGATGCCGGCGAAGCCGAGGCCGTCCATGGGCGTGTTGCGCTTGCTGCAGAACGGCGCGATGCCGAGCGAGATCGGGATGCGTCTGGAGAGCTCGGTGGTGAAGCGCACGCACTCGTCGATGTCTTCCGACGTCTCGCCGGGCAGGCCGATCATCAAATACAGTTTCATGCGCTCCATGCCCTGCGAGCGGGCGTTGTCGGCGCAACGTTCGAGGTGCTTGACCTTGGCCTTGCGCTCGAGCTGCTCGCGCATGCGCTCGCTGGGGCCGTCCATGGCAGTGGTGAGGGACTTGCTGCCCGCGCGTTTGAGTGCGGCCACGAACTCTTCGGACAGGCGATCCGGGCGCAACGACGAGAGACCGACCTCGCGGCCACTGTCGGCCAGCTCGTTGACCATCTGGACGATCTTCGGGTGGTCGCTGACGGCCGCGCCGACCAGACCCACGCGCTTCGCATCCGCCGGGATCAGCTCCATGATGCGCTCGCGCGAAGCGAGCCGCATGCCGCCGTTGGTGGAGCGGCGCATCACGCAGTACGTGCACGTGCGCGAGCAGCCGCGCTCGGTCTCGATCAAGAACATGTCGCGCAAGACCATGTGCGGCGAACGAATCGGCGCCCAGGCCGGCAGCACGGTGTTGTCGACCTTGGCCGGCGTGGGCAACACCGAGCCGTGGGCGCTCGGCACGAACACGTGCGGCATGGCGGCGAGCGTATCGAGCGCGCTCTGCCGCGACGGCGCGTCGCGCAACACCTGGAGCGCCACGATGACCAGCTCCTCGGCTTCGCCCATGATCAATGCGTCGACGAAGGGCGCGAGCGGCAACGGATTGCTGAAGGTGAGCGGACCGCCGGCCAGCACGAACGGATGCGCGTCGCTGCGGAGGGTGCGCTCGGGGGGGATCCCGGAGGCCTCCAGGATGCGCAGCAGCCCGGCGATCTCGAGCTCGTACGCCACGCTGGTGGCCACCACGGGAAACTCGGTGAGCGCGCGCAGGCTCTCGTAGGTCAGGGCCTCGCCCTGCAAGAGGATGTTGCTGCTGGCGTCGTCGTCGAGGAAGGCGCGCTCGCACGACATGCCCGGGGTTTCCTGGATGGCGCGGTAGATGCGCTGGAAGCCGAGCGAGCTCATGCCCGCGCCGTACGGAGACGGATAGGTGAGCGCAACCGTGAAGGGCGCGGACTTGTCGATGCGCCCCACCTCGTCGCCGAGGCGTTCTTTCGCTTGAAGCCGCAAGTCCGAACGCATGCTGTGTCTGGTCTATAGCACCGGAACCGCGCAACACTGCTTGGACCGATCAAGCGCGTGCTGCGCTGCTACGGTTCGCCTTGCCCCGTGCTCTTCGCCACCGCCTACCTCGTCTTCGCCACTCTCTCGCTCATGGTCGGCGCCGTTTCGTGGGGGTTTGCCCTGCGCAACCGCAAGATCGCCAAGCGCAACGCCGCGCTTGCCGCGCTCCTGCGCTTCGACAGCGCCACGCCGACGGCGCCAGGGCTCCTGCGCGCCACCAGCGGCCTTGCCACGCCCGTCACCGGCGGCGCCGTCGTCAGCCCGATCGACCCGAACGAGCGCGCCGTCTGGGTGCGCTATGTCCTCGAAGAGCTGTCGCAGGGCTGGAACGAAGTCTTTTCGGAAGCCAACCCGGCAACGTTCCGGCTTTCGTTCGGCAGCGAGCGCGCCGTCGTGGTCGAGGCCATCCGGCCCTCCCTGCTGCTCCTGCGCGACGGCGCAAGCACCATGCTCGGCGATCTGTTCGACGACGAAAGCCCCGAGGAGCTACAGCTGTGCAGCGCCCAGTTCGCCGAGCGCGTCGAAGCCGAGCGCGCCTCTCGCGAAGCGCTGTTCCGGGTGCGCGTACAACGCATCCTGGAAGGCGAAAACGTGTATGTTGCAGGCATCGTCTCGGACACGGGCGACTCGCTCCGCCTCGACGACGCGAAGCCCGGCACGTTGCTCTCGAGCGTGCCCCAGACCGAGCTCACTTCGCGTCCGCACGGCGTCGTCGCTCTGCTCCTGGCGGTGGCCGGCTTCTTTTTGCTCGGCGCCGGGATCTGGATGCTACGGCTCTGGTCGAAGTCCTGAGGCGTGCGAGCGAGACGAGTCCAGCGTCGGCGGCATCCCGGGCGAAACGACCACACGGACACTAGGCCCCATTTCCGAACCCGCACCCCGAGAGATCGCGCTAGGCCGCCTTCCGCTGCTTCACTTCGTCTGGCAGCTGCGCGCCGGCCGCTTCCGGATCTTCGACGATGGCGCGCAGCATGTCGATCGCCGCCGCGCAATACAGGCCGTCTTCCACGCGCTCGTCGTAGGTGTACTTGACCTTGCAGGTCAGCTTGCGCACCACTGCGCCGCTCGCGTCGAACGCGGGAATCTCTTCCTTCTTGCCGATGCACGCGAACAGCGGGATGTTCCCGTACTCGTAGAGATGATGGTAGACTGCATTCATCTTCAAGCTGCCCAGGTTGGCCACGAACATCGAGGCGTACAGCGGATCGGGCCGGATGAACGCTTGCGGTAGCAGGTTCCACGCGTCGAGGAAGATCTGCAGGCGGACGAGCAGGCGCAGCAGCAGCGCCGGCAGCGCGAGCAAGATGCCGAGCTCCTTGTCGACGTGGTTCTTCTGGTCGGAACGGCCTTCGCCAAGTGCGCCGTGCATCCTGTCGACCAGCTCGGCGAACGGGCCCGG
>JAYUXI010000537.1:0-3072 GCA_043753085.1 Myxococcales bacterium
CAGATTGCGCTCGGCGGCCACCACACGCTGCAACACGCCGTCGTCGATGCAGCGCTCCCACAGCGCGTCGCGCGGGGCCGACGGCGCCAGCGGACGCAGCGCACGCTCGAGCACGGCGCGATCGCCGAGGGCGCGCTGCTGGTGCGGCTGGTTGAACACCGCGGGCAGCCCGTCGATCCACGACGGCGCAAAGGCCGCCAGCGAGGCCAGCCGCTCGGGATTTTCGAGCGCTGCTTGGAACGCGATCGCGCTGCCCAGTGAGTGACCAGCCACGTGGAAAGCGCCGGCTCCGAGCGCGTCGGCCAAGGCGAACAGATCGGCGGCGTGATCGGCGATGGCGTAGTCGTTGTCGGGGCCGCGGGTCTGGCCGCGACCGCGCAGATCGTAGGCCACCACACGCATCTCCGAGGCTTCGAGGCGTCGCAGCACCAGCTCCCACCAGATGCGGCTCGACCAGTTGCCGTGCACGAGAAACAGCGGCGGGCCGGCGGCGCCTGGGTTCACCTCGGCATAGGCCACGTCGAGATCGCCGGCACGAACGAACTGGTAGGGCAACGCCTCGAAGCTCACGGCGCGCTCTCTTCCCCGAAGCACGCCTGCACCGCGCGTCGGTCCACCTTACCCGCTCCGGTGCGTGGCAATGAATCGGTGAACACTACATCCTTCGGCACCTTGAATTTGGCGAGGCGCTCGCGCCCGTAGGCCAGCACCGCTTCGCCATCGGCGTGGCCGCGGGCCACGATCACGGCGCGCCCCACCTCGCCCTACTTGGGGTGGGGAACGCCGATGACGCAGACTTCCGCGACCTGCGAATGCAGAGAAAGTACACCCTCGACCTCTGCGGGATACACGTTCTCGCCGCCACTGATGATCACGTCCTTCAGCCGCCCTACGATCCAGTGCGCGCCGTCTTCGTCGCGGAGCGCCAGATCACCCGTGTGCAGCCAGCCCCCGGCCAGCGCCTTCGCGGTTTCCTCCGGCCGGCCGAAGTAGCCGCCGAACACGTGCGCGCCGCGGATCCACAGCTCGCCTGCGACTCCGGGCGCGACGTCCTGGCCGGCTTCGTCGACCACGCGCGTGTCGATGCCGAACAGCGGATAGCCCACCGCGCCGGGTTTGCTCGTGGCCTGCTCGGCCGGCAGCCAGAACGTGTTGGGGCCAGCTTCGGTGAGGCCGTAGCCCTGTTTGAATGGGACGCCGCGCGCGCTCATGCGTTCGAAGATTGCCTCGGGGCAGGGCGCGCCGCCGCTGATCACCAGCTTGAGGCCAGCGAGGTTGGCCGTGGCGAAGCGAGGGTGCTCGAGCAGCGCGAGAAACATGGTGGGCACGCCGAAGAACGCGGTGACTCCCGTGGTTTCGCAAAGCGACAGCACCTGCTCCGGGTCGAACGAGTCGCATAGGATCGAGGTGCCGCCCGCCAGCACCAGCGGCGCCGTGAGCACGGACAGTCCGCCGACGTGGAACAGGGGCGCGTTCAGGATCGCGACGTCCGTCGCGGTGAGATCCCAGCTGGCCATCGTGTTCACGGCGTTGGCCAGCATGCTGCCATGCGTGAGCAGTGCACCCTTCGGTATCCCCGTGCTGCCGCCCGTGTAGCAAATCACCCACGGGTCGTCGGCGCGGACGTCCACGGCCGGGAACGCGTCGCCCGAGAGCTCCGCGCGCGCCTGCATCGCGTCGAACGACAGCGCCGGCACGCCCAGCTCTTTCGCCGCGCCTGCCGTGTCCTCGCCGAAAAGCAGCACGCTGGGCGCTGGATCGAGGAGCTGCGCGAGCTCGCGCACGGTGAGCCGGTGGTTCAGCGTCTGCAGCACGGCACCGAGCTTGCCGCACGCGAACCACAGGTCGAGCAGCTCGACGCGGTTCTTCGACAGGATCGCAACCCGATCGCCTTTGCCGATCCCGAGCCCCTGCAACCAGCGCGCGGTGCGGTTGGCCGACTCGTTCCACGTCCGGTACGTGATTTCGGCGCCGGTTTTAGCCACCACCAGCGCCACGCGATCGGGAGAAAGCCGCGCCCGGGCTGCGAGCCAATCACCCTGCACGAAGCTCACGACGCGGGGCCCCACTGCACGGCGGCGCCCGCCCACGCGTAGCCGATGCCGGCCGCCACCATCACCATGAGATCGCCGTCTTTCAGCTTGCCCTGCTCGAGCCCCTGCAAGATCGAGATGGCCTGATCCTGCTGCCCGACGTGACCGAACCGTGAAAGATACACGCTCTTGTCTTGCGCCACGCCGAGCTCACGCAGCACGAAGTCGTGGGCGGAGCGCTTCATGTGCAGCACGTTCAGGTAGCCGATGTCGGCGCGCGTCTTGCCGGCTTCCGCCAGCGCGTCGTCGATCACGGCCACGAAGTTCTTCATCGACAGATCGTCGAGGCGAGCCTTCATGCCTTCGGGATCGGGCACGTCCAGGGCGTAGCGTCCGGTGCCTGGCGTGGCGCCCGGCGCGAGCGCTTCCATGGTGCCGCCGGCCGGTACGATCACGTCGCGCGAGAACGCGCCGTCGACCAACACCTTGACGCCGAGCACGCGGTTGCGCGGATGATCCTTGCGCAGGATGATCGCGCCGCCGCCGCAGCTCAGGTTGGTGAGAAAGCGCGCGCGCGGGTTGGAGTAGTCGACGAAGTCGCCGTTGCGGTAGCCGCCGGCGATCAGCACCGTGCGCACGTTGTCTTCTGCGGCCATGAGGCCGCGCGCGAGCTTGAGGGCGGCGATGGTCGTGCCGCAGCGCATCTGCACGTCGATGCCCCAGGCGCGCGTTGCGCCGAGATCGTGCGCCAGGGCCACGCTGGTGGTCCAGAGCGGATGCTCCTTCCATTCTTCCGTGGTCGACAGCACGACGTCGATCTCTTCGGCCGCGACGCCGCCGCGTGCCAGCGCGTCTTGCGAAGCCCACACCGCCATGGCGTGCGTATGGTCGTCGGGTCCGGGAATGGGCTTCTGCTCGAGCCCGAAGCGCTCGCGGATCACCGGCTCGGGAATGCCGGTGCGTTCGGCGATCTCCGCGGAGGTGATGACGGTCTTCGGAACGTAAGCGCCTGCGGAAACGAGTCCAACGTGGATCATGG
>JAYUXI010000538.1:0-3071 GCA_043753085.1 Myxococcales bacterium
GTGGGCGCGGTCGTCGTGCTGCTGCTGGCGCTCGGTGTGATCGTGCGCGTGAAGAGCCGGCCGCCGCCGCCGGCCAAGTACGTCAGCGCCGAGGTCACCCGCGGCGACGTGGCCGAGCGCGTGCAAGCCACGGGCGCCGTGCAGCCCGTCCTGCAGGTCACCGTGGGCGCGCAGGCCAACGGCCGCGTGATCGAGGTGATGGTCGACTTCAACTCGCAGGTAAAAAAAGGCGATCTGCTGGCCGTGCTGGATCCCATGCTCTACACGGCGCAGGTGAATCAGAACCAGGCCAACCTGATGGCGCAGCAGGCGCAGATCGAGAGCTCGCGCGCCAACTTCACGTCGGCGCGCGTGGCCTACGAGCGCCTCCAGCGGCTTTTCGCGCAGAACCTCGCATCCAAGGGCGACCTCGATACGACACGCGGCCAGTTCGAGGTGGCGCAGGCCAACGTGCGCGCAGCGGAAGCACAAACGGGCTCCATCAAAGCGCAGCTGGCGCAGGCGCAGACCAACAAGGGCTTCACGAAGATCTACTCCCCGGTGGACGGCGTGGTCATCACGCGCTCCATCGATCCAGGCGCCACGGTGCAGGCCAGCTTCCAGACGCCGGTGCTCTTCGTGCTGGCGCAGGATCTGAAGCGCATGCGCGTCATGGCCGACATCGACGAGGCCGATGTGGGCAAGCTGAAAGAAGGCACCACCGCGGAGACCACGGTCGACGCGTTTCCCGGCGAGATCTTCGCCGGCACCGTGGAGCAAGTGCGGTTCAGCCCAACCACCACGTCGGGCGTCGTGACGTACGCCGCCGTGGTCAACGTCGACAACCCGGAGGAGAAGCTGCGTCCCGGCATGACCGCCACGGTGTCGATCCGAACACGCGAGGCCAAGGGTGTGCTGCACGTGCCGAACGCCGCCCTCCGCTACAAGCCCACCCCCGCACTGGGGCCCGACGGCAAGCCGGTGCCGCAACCCACGCTGCCGCCGCTGGGCAAGGGGCAGGGGCGCGTGCACGTGTTGATCGACGCCACGCCGGGCGCGGAAAAAGAAGAGATGCGCGTGGTGCAAGTCGGCGCGAACGACGGGACCACGACCGAGATCGTGTCCGGTTTGGATGAAAACCAGAAGGTGATCACCGACGAGACCGACGACGCGAGCGCCAAAGACGGCAAAGGCAAGAAGAAGCCGAACTGATGGCAGACGTCACCAGCAAGCCGGCGGGCAGCGCGCTGCTCGAGCTCCACGAGGTCAGCAAGGACTACGTTTCTGCGGCCGGCATCGTGCGCGCCCTCCGATCGGTGAATCTCACCATCGACGAGGGCGAGTTCGTCGCCGTCGTCGGCACCAGCGGCTCGGGCAAGAGCACGCTGATGAACATTCTCGGCTGCCTCGATCGCCCGACTGCCGGCACGTACTCGCTGGCCGGCGTGGACGTGGGCAGCCGCACCAACGATGGCCGCGCGATCGTACGCAATCGCATGATCGGCTTCATCTTCCAGGGCTTCAACCTGCTGTCGCGCACTACCGCCCTCGAAAACGTGGAGCTCCCGCTGTCGTACCGGGGCGTGCCCACCAAGCAGCGTCGAGAACGCGCCGAGCGCGCGCTGGCGTCGGTGGGTCTCGCGGATCGCATGGACCATACACCGAATCAGCTCTCCGGCGGGCAGCAGCAGCGCGTGGCCATTGCGCGCGCGCTCGTCACCGATCCGCCGCTGCTTCTGGCCGACGAGCCCACCGGCAACCTCGACACGCGCACCAGCCTCGAAGTGCTGTCGCTCCTGCAAAAGCTCAATCGCGTTCTCGGCATCACCATCGTGCTGGTCACGCACGAACCGGACATCGCCGCATGTGCGTCTCGCGTCATCACCTTCCGGGATGGGCGCATGGCGTCGGACGAGCGGCAGCACACTCCGGTGGATGCCGCTCGTGAGCTCGCGAGCTTGCCGCCGCCGGAGGTGTACGTGGAGCCCGATGCCGATGCCGAAGCCCCGGCCGTGCGGCGCCTGCGGGTCCTCGGCGGACCGGTGCCCACGTCGGTGTACGTGGTGACGGCGCTGTCTACCCTACTCGGTCTCGGAATCGGTGCGCTGTACACGCAAGGGCTCATGGAGAAAAAGTGGCCGCTCGTGCCTTTGCTCTTTGCGCTGCTGGGTGAGGCGTGGCTGGGGTCGCGGTTCGCGCGGCGCAAGCTCGGCGCCCCGCTCACGTCGGATCAGCGCGCCCGCGTCGCCTTGGTCGGCACCCTCGTCACTGCCACGCTCGTCGCGCTGCCGCTGGTGGCCCTGCCGCCCGCGTCGCTGCAGCGCTGGCTCGGCGCGATGCGCGGAGTGAATCTTGCGGCTGCCGCGCTGTCCTTGGTCCTGGCGTGCGCCATCCTGGCCGTAGTGCGCTTCGTCTTGCTCGGTGCGCTCGGGCCGCGGCGGGCTGCCTGATGCGCCTCGTGTGGACCGCGTTCCGGCTGGCGTTCGTGGCCATCGCGCGCAACACCACGCGCGCGGCACTCACCGTGCTGGGCATGCTGATCGGAGTCGCGGCCGTGGTCGCGGTGGTCGGGCTGGCCGGCGGCGCCAGCGCGCAGGTGGGCGGCGCCATCGACGGCTTCGGCGCGAACGCGCTGTTCATCGTGCCGCAACCCGTGCAGGCCTCCGGGGTGCGCGGCAAGGCCACCGGACGGCTCACCGACGGCGACGCGCGCGCCATCCAGCGCGAGGCGGTGAGCGTCGCCACGGTGACCACGTGGCTCTCCACGGCGGCGCAGGTGGTCTACAAAGACAAGAACGTGGCGACCATGATCGGCGGCGTAGTGCTGCCGTACTTCGAGATCCGCAAGTACGAGGTGGACCGGGGCTCGACGTGGTCCGTGGCAGACGAAGTGCTCAAGAGCAAGACGATCGTCATCGGGGGCACCGTGGCAGACTCGCTCTTCGGGGGCGAGGATCCCGTCGGGCGCACCGTGCGCATCGCCAACATCCCGCACCGCGTCGTCGGCGTGCTGAAGCGCAAAGGCACGTCGCCGTTCGGCGAAGACCAAGACGATCGCATCCTGATGCCCATTGGTAGCTTTCGCGCGCGCA
>JAYUXI010000539.1:0-17393 GCA_043753085.1 Myxococcales bacterium
CGACGCTACCACAAGCCAAGCGCCGTCCGGGATACGGCGCCAGCGGGTGATCGCACGAGGATGGAGCCCGACTGCTACGGTCCGCATTTGTCGGAAGGACCTGTCCGCTAAACTCCGATCGAGCCTAGACGCGCTCGATGACGGTGGCGATGCCCTGCCCGCCGCCGATGCACAGTGTCACGAGACCGGTGGTCTTGTTGGTGCGTTCCAGCTCGTCGAGCAAGGTGCTCAGCAGCATGGCGCCGGTGGCACCGAGCGGGTGGCCGAGCGCGATCGCTCCGCCGTTCACGTTGACGCGTTCCGGATCCAGCCCGAGCGCGCGCTCGGTCTGCAACACCACGGCGCCGAAGGCCTCGTTGATCTCCCAGAGATCGATGTCCTTCGCGGTCATTCCGGCGAGACGCAGGGCTTTTACGCTGGCCGGCGCCGGCGCGGTGAGCATCAGCACGGGATCACTGCCGACGACGGCGGTCGAACGGATACGCGCCCGCGCGCGCAGGCCATGCTCTTGCACGAAGCGCTCGGAGGCGATCGCCACCGCGGCTGCACCGTCGGCCAGGCCACTCGAGTTGCCGGCCGTGTGGAAGTGCCGCACCGCTCCCGCCCGCGGGTGCGCCAATTCGGCGAGCTCGTCGAGCGTTTCTCCGGCGGGCCCCAGCTTCATGGCACCCAGCTTCACGAACGACGGCTCCAGGGCTGCGAGCGTCTCCAGTGTGGTCTCCGCACGCGGCGACTCGTCACGCTCGAGCACCATCGTTCCGGTAGCGGGATCCACGACCGCCACCAACGAGGCGGCGAAACGCTTTTCCTCGACAGCACGGCCAGCGCGCTGCTGCGAGCGCAACGCGACGGCATCGATCTCTTCGCGGGTGAAGCCTTCGAGCGTGGCGATCAGATCGGCGCTGATTCCCTGCGGCACCTGGATGATCCGCTTCTGCAAAGTCGGGTTGTTGCCGTCGGTGCTGGCGCCGTCGCTGCCCATCGGCACGCGCGACATGCTCTCGACGCCACCCGCCACGACGAGATCCTGCGCGCCGGACGCCACGGCCATGGCGGCGAAGCTCACCGCCTGCAGCCCCGACGCGCAAAACCGATTGAGCGTGACGCCGGGAACGCGGAGCGGCCAGCCCGCGCTGAGCACGGCGTTGCGCGCGAGGTTGGCGCCTTGGTCGTTCACCTGCGAGACGCAGCCCACGATGACGTCGTCGACACGAGCGGAGTCGACGCCGCGGGCGCGCGACTCGAGCGCACGCAGCAAGAGCGCGAAGAGCTCTTGGGGATGAATGCCGCCGAGGGCGCCCTTGCCGGCGCGACCACGACCACGTGGCGTGCGGACTGCGTCGACGATGTAGCTGGGGTTCATGATGACTTCTCCTGGAGGTACCGGAAGCGAGTGCATGGTGCACGCGGTGAACGGTGCCTCATGCGCGATCGTCGCGAAGGGCACCACGGGCAAACGCGCGGGAGGCGCGCAAGAACTCGTCGGAAAGGTCGGTGCCGCGCAGCGCACGAGCAATCGTGGCGCCGCCGATCAGGGTGGCGAGCAAGCCCAGCGCCAGCGCACGGCGTGGTGAGTTGCCGGCTGGCAGGTGATCGCCGAGCGCCTCGACGAAGGCTTCGACCTGCGTGCCGAGCGCGTCCCGGTGCTCGGGCGCCGAGAGACCGACCTCGGCGGTGACGGTGGCCATGGCGCACCCACCTTCCGGGTGGTCGCGGTGGGTGACGGAAAGATAGCGCTTCAAAACCATGTCGATGCGCGCGGCGGGCTTCCGCTCGCTCAACCCCGCGAACAGTTTGGCGCGGAGCTCGACGCCGGTGCGCTGCAGCGCGGCGTCCACCAAGGCCTCTTTGCTGGCGAAGTGGGCGTAGAAGCCGCCCACGGTGAGGCCTGCATCCCGCATCACGTCGGCCACGCGTGCCCCCGCGATGCCCCGCGTGCGTAGTACACGAGCCGCCGAGCGCAGGATCGATTCGTAGGTCCGCAGCTTCTGGTCTGCCTTCGTACTCATGGTTCCCAAAAACATATATTATCATCGTAATACGTCAAGACGGCGTCAGGGTGTCCGCACGATGCGCGGTCCCTTTCGTGCGTTCGTGTGGATGGCGACCGCCGCCGCATGCTTCTCGGTCATGAACGTCTACGTGAAGGTTGCGTCGGAAGACGTGCACTTCACGCTGGTGGCCGCGGTGCGCGCCGCCTTGGGCGCCCTCGTGGCGGCGCTGGTCGCGCGCGCCACCGGCGCCTCGCTGCGCGTGTCGAATCGACGGGCGATGCTGCTGCGCAGCGTGTTCGGAACGGCAGCGATGTTCTTCACGTTCGCGGCGCTCTCGGAGCGCGCCCTGCCGGTAGGCGACGCGGCCACCCTGTTCAACCTCGCGCCGGTCGGCATCGCGCTCCTGTCGCCGTTCGTGCTGGGCGAGCGCAGCGGCCGACGCCTCGGCCTGTCGGTGCTTTTCTGTCTCGCGGGCGCCGCGTGCATCCTGCGCCCCACGTTCTTGTTTCCGAGCACCAGCGACTACCCGCGCGGACCTGCGGTCGTGGCCATGCTCGCCGCGCTGAGCACCGCCTGCGCGATGATCATGCTGCGCCGGGTGCGAAGCGAATCGTCCGCCGCCGTGGCGTTCTACTTCTCCGTGTTTGCGTTCCTGATCACGGCGCTGCTGGCCACGCCGCACGTGATGGCGCACGGGTGGCCGGGCGCCTCGACCGTGCGCTCGATGCTGGTTGCCGGCGTGGCGGCGGGAGTCGGTCAGCTGTGCATGACGCGCGCCTACGCGCTCGACCACGCCGCGCGCGTGGCGGCCTACGGTTACCTATCGGTTGCCGGGAGCGCCCTCATGGCATACGCGGTGCGGGGCGAGCGGCTCGACCGCGTGTCCGTGTTCGGCATGGTGATGGTCACACTCGGTGGGCTCGTGGTGTCGCTCACCGCAAAGGCGAGTCCGCTCCCGGGCGCAGTCTGATAGGAGCAGGCGCTATGCGTGGCTCGTCTTGGTGGTTGTCGGTTTGCAATTTCGTATTGATGGGCTGCTCGGCCGCGACACCGGTTCGTTCTCCGGTAGCCGTTCCGGCAGCCGTGGACGGGCTGGCGGCGGAAACCTGCGGCCAGTTCGAGCTCGTGGTCGACAAGGGCAAGCCGACGGCGCGCGCGGTGACCAATCTGCGCGCCCGCTGCGACAGCTCGTACACGTGTGCGCCGCGCGTCTCGAGCAACCGGGTGGAGCTGCAGGGCTTGGCGCCTGGAAAGACCACCTTGCACCTGGAGTACACGGATCCCGCGACCGGCAAGAGCTACGCGAATGACATACCAGTTGCCGTCGCCGCCGCGAAGTCCAGCGACGGCGCGCGCTACGGTACAAAGGGCTGCGCGTACATTCCGACGCTCTCGCCGAACTAGCCGCCAGCGTCCGCCCTCAGGCACGAGCACGGACCCCGGGCGCTCCTTCTTCTTGGCGGTACGTCTCGCAGGTGACGTCTTCGCAGCGACGCCGGCGGGTCTGAATCAAACGCGTCGGCCGAGCGTCCAAGCCCCGATGCGCGTGCCGCTTCCACTTCTTGCTGCGCTCGCCGCGTTCGCGGCCGCAACACCCACCGGATCGGCAGCCCCGAGTGACCCTGCTGCGCCGTCGGCAGTTTCCGAAGAGCACGCGCCGGACGCCAAGCCGACACCCCAGCCAAGGCCGAAGCCCCCACCGGAACCGTGCCCCGCCTGCGGCATGGGCTGAGTCCGCGGCACCAACGACGAAAGGCCCACAGAACGAGTTCTGCGGGCCTTTCGAAGTGGCAGCTCCGCTCGGGAGCGAGGCTGCCGCTGGACTCGTTACACGCGGCGGCGCTTGGGCGGACGGCAGCCGTTGTGCGGGACCGGCGTGACGTCACGCACGAGCGTGACGCGGAAGCCGACCGTCTGCAGCGCGCGGAGCGCCGATTCGCGACCGGCGCCTGGGCCCTTCACGAAGACAGCGATGGACCGCATGCCGTGCTCCATCGCGCGACGTGCAGCTTCCTCGGCCGCAAGCTGCGCCGCGAACGGCGTAGACTTGCGCGAACCTTTGAAGCCGCGCGCACCGGCCGACGACCACGAGATGCAGTTCCCGTTGACGTCACTGATCGTCACGGTGGTGTTGTTGAAGGTCGAGTGGATGTGGGCGATGCCCGATCCAATGTTCTTCTTGAGCTTCTTCTTCGCGGGTTTTCCACCCGAAGCTTGCTTAGCGGCTGCCATGTTCTAGTTCTTCCTTGTTCTCGGCAATCACTTCTTGGCGGCGCCGCCGCGGGAGAGAACACCCTTGCGCGGCCCCTTACGGGTGCGAGCGTTGGTGTGGGTGCGCTGACCGTTGACCGGCAAGCCGCGACGGTGACGGAGACCGCGGTAGCAACCGAGGTCCATCAGGCGCTTGATGTTCGTCTGAACTTCGCGCCTGAGATCGCCCTCGACGGTGTAGTCGGACTCGAGCAGATCGCGAATCCGCTTGACCTCTTGCTCGGTGAGCTCCTCGGTGCGCTTCGTGGGCGCGATGCCCGTCTTGGCGCAGATGTCGAACGCGAGCTTACGCCCGATCCCGTACAGGTACGGGAGCGAGTACGCGATGTGTTTGTGCTTGGGAAGGTCGACGCCAGCGATACGTGCCATGATCTCTCTTAGCTCCCGTTAACCCTGGCGCTGTTTGTGGCGCGGGTTTTCACAGATGATGCGCACGACGCCCTTGCGGCGGACGACCTTGCACTTGTCGCAAATCTTCTTCACTGACGGACGGACCTTCATCGCTAGCTCTCCAGGGATGAGCTAGCGATGAACCTCGACTCGCGCTGCGCGCTTGTTGCTCGGTTCACGACGGGCTCTCCAACAGGTCAGCGGCTTTTAGCCGCTAACGACACTTCCACAACTCTAAAATTGATTATTTGCTACTTGTGACGGTAGGTGATGCGACCGCGACTGGGATCGTAAGGGCTCACCTCGACCGTGACCCGGTCGCCCGGGAGGATGCGGATGTAGTACTGCCGCATGCGGCCACTGATGGTGGCCAAAACTACGAGCCCGTTGTCGCAGTTGACCTTGAACATGGCGTTGGGGAGAGCTTCGAGGACTGCTCCATCGAACTCCAGCTTGTCGCCTTTCGGCTCCTTGCGTTCCCTACGTTCAGTTCTTGCTCGCATTCAACCCTTCTGTGAATCTCACGCGCCTTGCGGAGCGACGTGCTCCGCAGTGGCCAGACCCAGCGCTCGAAAGATGTGCTGGGTAACTTCGTCGACCGATCCGCGCCCATCGACTCGGACCAGCAAGCCGGCTGTCTCGTAGTGAGGCAGAAGGTCGGCGGTCATGTCCCGGTAGGCCACGATGCGCTTGAGCACCGTTTCCTCGTGGTCGTCGGCTCTCCATTCGAGCCCTTCGAGATCAACGCCCGGGGGCGGGGGGTTATACTTCAAATGGTAGATCTGTCCAGTGCGTTTGTCGGTGCGGCGGTGAATCGCGCGTTCGATCAGCGATTCCTCGGGCACGTCGAGCGCAATCACCCTGTCGAGCGGCTGGCCGCGCTCGCCGAGCAGCTTGGTGAGTGCATCGGCCTGCGGCACCGTGCGCGGGAACCCGTCGAGCAGGAACCCCTTCTGTGCGTCTTCCTTGGCGGTCCGCTCGGCGATTAGATCGATGACGACGTCGTCCGGGACGAGGCCGCCATCGGACATCTTCGCGACGAGCTCCGCTCGAAGCTTGCCCTCGAGCTTTGCGGCCCGAAGCATGTCGCCCGTGGAGATCTGCGGGATGGCGAGCTTGGCACACAGGCGCTTGGCCTGCGTGCCCTTGCCAGCACCTGGCGGACCGATGAAAACGAGCCTCATGTGGCCCGCCTACCACGGATCTTGGTAGCGCTGCCGCCTCCGCCCGACAGGCCTTCGTAGTTTCGCTTGAGCAAGTAGGTCTCGATCTGCGAGACCGTGTCCAGCGCAACGCCGACGACGATCATGATCGACGTGCCGCCCCAGCGGAATGGAACCCGGAAGAACTCACCCACGATGGTGGGGATGATGCACACCGCAGACACGTAGATGGCGCCACCCAGCGTGATGCGGGTGAGGACCTTGTCGATGTACTCTGCAGTTTGCTTGCCCTGGCGGATGCTCGGGATGAATGCCTGCTGCTTCTTCAGGTTCTCGGCCAGGTCCACCGCGGGGAAGGTGACTGCCGTGTAGAAGAAGCAGAAGAAGATGATGAGACCGATGTAGGTGACGTTGAAAACCCAGTCGCCACGGTTGAGCGACGACTGCACGTCTGCCAGCCAGTTCAGCTTCAGCTTTGCCGCGATGGTGCCCGGGAAGGACAGAATCGACGACGCGAAAATCGGCGGAATGGTGCCAGCGACGTTGACCTTGAGCGGCAGGTGGGCCGTTTGCCCACCGTACACGCGGCGGCCGACATTCCGCCGCGCGTAGTAGATGGGAATGCGGCGCTGGCCGCGTTCGAAGAACACGATGACCGCGACCGTTATGAGAACCACAGCGACGACCAGCGCCAGGTTGAGCGGCTGGATGTTGTCGGCGTTGGTCTGGAAGTACTGGAACACGCCGGCCGGGATGCCGTCGACGATGCCCGCGAAGATGATGAGCGACGTGCCGTTGCCGATCCCGCGCTCGGTGATCTGCTCGCCGACCCACATCACGAAGCAGGTGCCCGTGGTGAACGTGAGCATGCTCATGATGCGAAAGGCCCAGCCGGGATGCAGTACGGCTTCGCCGAGGGAGCCAGCGGCGCCAGCGAGGTCGGCATTGTTCATGCCCTCGAGCTGGGTGGCCAGGGTGATGCCCTGGAACAAGGCGAGCACGAGACAGCCGTATCGAGTGTACTGGTTGATCTTGCGGTTGCCCGCTTCGCCTTCTTTGCGGATTTCGGCCAGCTGCGGCACGACCATGGCAAGGAGCTGCATGACGATGCTTGCGCTGATGTACGGCATGATGCCGAGCGCGAAGATCGATGCGTTGCCGAGGGCGCCGCCCGAGAACATGTTCATCAGGCCGAGGAAGCCTGATCCGGACTTGGCCACGGCGGCCCGCAAGACGTTGCGGTCGACGCCGGGAATCGAGATGAAGACGCCGACGCGGTAGACCGCGAGCATCAACAGCGTGTACCCGACCCGCTTGCGCAAGTCGGGGAGCTTCGCGATGTTCGAGATTCCGGCGAAAACCGACATGGAGCGCCGGGCTCAGCTCTCTGCGGCAGCAGCCGCGGAGGCAGCTGCAAGAAGCGCCTTGCCGCCGGCCTTCGTGATCTTGGCTTCGGCTGTACGCGAGAAGGAATCCGCGGTGATGGTGAGGCTCCTGGTGAGCTCGCCGTTACCGAGAATCTTCAGGCGATCGAACGCGCCCTTGACGATGCCGTGATCGCGCAGCGAGGTCTCGTCGACCTTGGCGCCGGCAGCGAACGCATCGAGCTGGCTCAAGTTGACCTCGGCGATGACCGCCTTGTTCTCGTTGATGAAGCCGCGCTTCGGCAAACGTCGCTGCAGCGGAGTCTGACCACCTTCGAAGTAGTCCTTCACACTTCCGCGGGCATATTGGCCCTTTTGGCCACGACCTGCGGTCTTGCCAAGGCCTGAACCGACGCCGCGACCTTTGCGCAGCTTCTTCTTCGTAGAGCCCGCGGGCTTCACGAGATTGGAAAGGGTGTCAGCCACGGGTCACTTCCTTCTGGCTCGCGCCGCTGGAAGCGGCGACGTCGCGTTGCTTGCTGGTGGTCTTGGCGGGAGCAGCCTTGGTGGCGCTCTTCGCGGCGGGTACGTTCGCGCCGTCGGTCTCTTCGACCTTGACGAGGTGCATGACGCGCTTGATGACGCCACGGAACGACGGCGTGTTGTCGACGACGACCTCGGAACCGAGACCGCGTAGACCGAGGCCCCTGATGCGCAGACGCGTATCGGACGACTGGCCGATGACGCTGCGAACTTGCTTGACCCAAAGTTTCGGTTTCATGTCTGTTGATCCTCAGGCCTGCGGTGCTGCGGGGGCGCCAGCGGCTACGACCGGCGGCGGCGGGAGGCTGCGCGCGCCCTTGCGGCCGGCGTTGCTCTTGTTCTCGTAGCTCTTGATGTCGGCCGGCTGCTTCAAACGTTTGCGGGCGACGTCCTCGACGCTCTTCAGCGAGCGGAGCGCCTGAATCGTGGCGCGGACCACGTTGTGGGCGTTCGATGTGTTGAGGCTCTTGGAGAGAATGTCGTGGATGCCGGCACTCTCGAGAACGGCACGCACTGCACCGCCTGCGATGACGCCCGTACCGGGCGAAGCCGGACGGAGAAACACGCGGCCCGCGCCGAAGTGCCCTTCGATCTCGTGCGGGATGGTGACGCCAGCGAGCGGGACCTTGAAGAGGTTCTTACGCGCCTGGTCATTGCCCTTGCGGATCGCTTCCGGAACTTCGTTGGCCTTCCCCAAGCCAACTCCGACGTGACCTGATTCATCGCCCACGACGACCAACGCCGCAAACGAAAAACGCCGACCGCCCTTGACGACCTTGGCCACACGGTTGATGTGGATGATGCGCTCTTTGAGCTTCTCTTCTTCGATCTCGAATGCCATTGCGATGCTTTCCGTGAATCTCGGGGTTCCGGAGGGGCCGGGCCGCTCTCGGGGTTCCAAGGGGCTCAAAACCGCCTTGGTACAGGTGCTTTAGAACTTGAGCCCTGCTTCGCGGGCTGCATCGGCGAGAGCCTTGATGCGACCGTGGAACAGGTAGCCGTTGCGGTCGAAGACGACCTTGTCGACGCCCTTCGCGAGAAGAGCCTTGGCGAGCGCAGTGCCCACCTGCTTGGCCGCGTCGGACTTGTCGGACTCACCGATGCCCTTCTTGACTTCGGCATGCAGGGTCGAAACGTGGGCCAGCGTCTTGCCGGCGACGTCGTCGATGACCTGTGCGTAGATGTGCTTCGCGCTACGAAACACGGTGAGGCGCGGACGCTCCTCCGTACCGGAGACACGGCGGCGAATACGAAGTTTGCGGCGCTCACGCCCAACGAGTTGCATTCCCATAGCGAACCTTCACTTACCTTTGCCGGCGGCTTTGCCCGCCTTGACGCGAATCTTCTCGCCGCGATATCGAACGCCCTTACCACCGTATGGCGACGGGGGACGGAAACCTCGAATGGTGGCTGCCGTTTGGCCCATGACGGCCTTGTCTGCCCCAGTGAGGATGACCACGGTGCCCTTGCTCTCCGGCGGGACCACGACAACGACCCCAGCAGGGATCGGGTAGTTGACCGGATGCGAGAGGCCGAGCGCGAGGGCGAGCACTTTGCCCTTCACCTCGGCGCGATAACCAGTGCCGTGCAACTCGAGCGTGCGGGTGTAGCCCTCGGCTGCACCCATGACCATGCCGTTGATGAGCGAACGGGTGAGGCCTTGGAATCGCGCACCGTCACGACCTGGGATGGTCGGAACGACGGTAATCTCCGCATTCTCGAACTTCACGTCTACGTTCGGGGGAAGGACGCGCGAGAGCTCGCCCTTGGGGCCCTTGACCGAGAGCTTGCCCTCGACCAGCGTGATGTTGACGCCCTTGGGAACCGGAACCGGACGCTTGCCGGTACGCGACAATCGGACAGGCGCCGTGCTGGCAGCGTTCTCGCTGGATGTCGTTTCAGCTTGCATCACCACACCTCGCAAATCAGCTCGCCACCGAGGCGCTGGTCGCGCGCCTGTGCGTCGGTAATGACGCCATGGCTGGTGGACAGAATCGAGAGACCAATGCCGGAGCGCACCCGCGGGATGCGGTCGTGGCGGACGTAGACGCGGCGACCGGGAGTCGACACGCGCCGGACGCCGTCGATCGCACTCTTCTGGTCTTTGCCGTAGCGGAGCACGATGGTGAGTGTGCGTGCTCCCTCACCCTCGCTCGCCCGGACGTCGGCGACGAAGCCTTCGGCCTTGAGCACGTGCGCGATGCGCTCCTTCATCATGGAGTGTGGCATCTCGGCGCGGTCGTGCCGCGCCATGCCCGCATTCCGGATACGGGTCAACATGTCGGAAATCGGATCAGTCATCATGGGATCACCAGCTCGCCTTGATCACGCCGGGGATTTCGCCACGAAGGGCGTAAAGCCGGAGGCAGATACGACAGAGTTCGAACTTGCGGTAGTAGCCACGCGCGCGGCCGCAGACCTTGCAACGGTTCCGATGACGGACCGCGAATTTTGGGGCTCGATTGAGCTTTGCGAACTGACAAGCACGCGCCATGACTGTTTCCTTCTAAAGATTCTTGTGCGGGATTCGTGAGGAGTTACGCGGATGGCTAACTAGGACTGAGCCTATGCAGCGCGGAACGGCATACCGAGATTCGCGAGGAGGGCGCGGCCCTCTTCGTCGGTCTTGGCACTGGTCACGATCGTGATGTTCATGCCCTTGATCACGTCGATGCGGTCGTAGTTGATCTCGGGGAAAATGATCTGCTCTTTGAGGCCCAGGGTGTAATTACCCTTGCCGTCAAAGGCCTTGCGGGAGACGCCGCGGAAGTCACGGGTACGCGGCAGTGCGATCGTGATGAGACGGTCGAGAAACTCCCACATGCGAGCGCGGCGGAGCGTGACCACGGCGCCGATCGGCAGGCCGGCGCGAAGCTTGAAGCTGGCGATGGCTTTGCGCGAACGCGTGACGATGGGCTTCTGGCCGGTGAGGGCAATGAGCTCGATCACGGCGGTGTCGATGATCTTTGGGTTGGACACCGCAGCGCCAAGACCCATGTTCACGACGACTTTCTCGATGCGCGGCACCTGCATCGGGTTCTTGAACCCGAACTGCTTGGTAAGTGCCGGGATGATCTCCTTGACGTAGCGCTCCTGGAAGCGCGGGGAGACACCTACTGTGGTGGATTCGGCGCGGGCGAACGTTGCCGCCTCGCCGGAGCCTCCGTCCTTCTTTTTCTTGCCGGCCATGACTCAGGCCTCCTTCGCTTGCTTGATGCCTGTTGAACCGGGCGCTTCTTCGCGGGCGGCGTACGGGATGATTTCGCCGCTCTTCGCGAGGCGAATGCGCTGGCCCTTCGCGTCCTTGGCCACCTTGCCGTTTTCGCTTTTGAACGAAACGCGGGTGCCTTTGCCCGTCTTCGGGTCGACCGGCATCACCTTGCAGGCGAACAGCGGGGCTTCCTTCGAGACGATGGCGCCCTCGGCTTGCTGCGTGGCCTTGCGGTGACGCTTTTTGACATTGATGCCCTCGACCACGACCTTGCCGTCTTCGGCAAAGATCGCGATGACCTTGCCCTTCTTGCCTTTGTCGGAGCCGGAGATGACGACGACTTCGTCGCCTTTGCGGAGTCGGGCGGCCATTAGAGAACCTCAGGTGCGAGCGAGATGATCTTCATGAACTTCTTCGCACGGAGCTCGCGGGCCACCGGTCCGAAGATTCGGGTACCGACGGGCTCGAGCTGCGCGTTGATGATGACGGCGCTGTTCTCGTCGAAACGGATGTAGCTGCCGTCGGCCCGCGAAATTTCTTTCTTGGTGCGCACGACGACGGCTTTGGCGGTGTCGCCTTTTTTGACCTTGGCGCCAGGCATCGCTTCCTTGATGGCAACGACGATCACGTCGCCCAAGCTGGCGTAACGGCGGCGGGAGCCGCCCAGAACCTTGATGCACTGGACGCGCTTTGCACCCGAGTTGTCGGCGACTTCCAAGACAGTTCTCATCTGAATCATGGCTTCATTCCTCGATGAACTTCTTGACCAGCTTCGAAACGATAAAACGCTTCTGGGCCGAGATCGGACGGTGCTCGGTGATGATGACGAGGTCGCCAGTCTTGTACTGGTTGGTCTCGTCGTGCGCCTTGTGGCGCTTCTTGGTTCTGACGTACTTGCCGTAGAGTGGGTCGCGGCTGTAGTTCGTACACTCGACGACGACGGTCTTGTCCATCTTGTCGGACACGACTTTGCCTTCGATGTTGCGGCGGAAGCCTTGGGCTTCGGCGGCAGCCTGGGCTGCGCCTTCGAGACTGGTGCTGGATTTGCGGGGGTCTACCATGATCTTCCGGCCTTCTTACTTCTGTACGCTTCCGCTCGCATCCGCAGAGCCGGCAACCGGCTGTAGAGCGAGTTCCTTCTGGCGAAGGAGGGTCTTCACGCGCGCGATGTCCTTGCGCGACTTGCCCAACGAGCTGGTGTCGTCCAGCTGGTTGGTGAAGTTCTTCATCTTTGCGTTGAAGAGCTCCTTTGGGAGTGACTTGTCGAGCTCCTGCAGGTCAGACGCGGAGCGCTCACGCAGATCTTTGGCTTTCATTGCACTACCACTCCACGAACTAGAAACTTGTAGCCTACAGGGAGCTTGTGACCGGCAAGGCGAAAGGCCTCGCGTGCGGTCTTCTCGTCGACGCCAGAGATCTCGTAGAGAACGCGGCCGGGCTGCACGACGGCGGCCCACAATTCGACTCCACCTTTACCGCCACCCATGCGGACTTCCAGGGGCTTCTTCGTGACCGGACGGTCGGGGAAGATGCGGATCCAGAGCTTGCCGACACGCTTGACGTGGCGGGTGATCGCCATACGAGCAGCTTCGATTTGGCGGGCGGTGAGGCGGCCGGGGCTGACGGCTTGCATGCCGAAGTCGCCGAAGGATACGTCCGAACCGCGCATGGCCATGCCGCGGTTGTTGCCCTTCTGGACTTTCCTGTACTTGGTTCGCTTGGGGGAAAGCATTGATTCTTACCTTGTGACGAGGGTCGTTCGCTTCGACGACTCAACAAAAATACGGGGGACGATCAGAGCGCGCCGGCTTGCGGGCGGCGGACGCGGCGCTGAAGCACCTCGCCCTTGAAGATCCAGCACTTGATGCCGATGATGCCGTACTTGGTGCGGGCTTCGGCCAGACCGAACTCGATGTCGGCGCGGAGGGTGTGCAGCGGCACGCGGCCTTCGCGATAGGTTTCGACGCGGCTCATTTCGGTGCCGCCGAGACGACCCGAGCAGCGGATGCGGATGCCCTTGGCGCCGAACTTCATGGCCGTGGCGAGCGCCTTCTTCATTGCGCGGCGGAAAGCAACGCGGCGCTCGAGCTGGGCGCCGACGTTCTCGGCGACGAGCTGCGCGGCGGTTTCGGCCTTGCGGACCTCGTGCACGTCGATGAAGACTTCGTTGTCCGTGAACGACTGCACGCCCGGAAACACGGTCTCGCCTTTGACGGCGGTTCCGACGTTGCCAATCTTGAGGATCTCGATGCCCTTACCACCCTTGCCGATGACCATGCCGGGGCGAGCGGTGAAGACGATGACCTTCACCTTGTTGGCGGCACGCTCGACTTCGACGGCCGCGATGTTCGCGTTCATCAAGTACTCTTTGACAGCGCGCTTGATGCGGATGTCCTCGTGGAGCCACTTCGCGTAGTTCTTGTCCTCGAACCACTTGGAGTTCCAGGTCTTGATGATGCCGAGACGGAACCCGGTGGGATGAACTTTCTGACCCATGCTTTTCTCTGTTCTCTTCTAGCTTGATGGGTGTGAGCTCAGCGGGAGCCGAGCACCAAGGTGATGTGGGAGAGGCCCTTTTGCACGCGGGTGGCGCGGCCTTGGGCGCGCGGGCGCCAGCGGCGAAGGTGCTTGTTCGGGGCCTTGTCGACCATGGCCGTTTCGACGAACAGGGTATCCAGGTCGATCCCGGGGCTCGCGGTCTTCGCATTGGCGACGGCGCTCTCGAGGAGCTTCTTCAGAAACGGCGCTGCCGCCTTCTGCGTGAACTCGAGGAGCTGCAGGGCTTCGCCCGCTTGGCGACCGCGCACCAGGTTGACGATCATGCGGGCCTTGCGCGGGCTGATTCGCGCAAACCGAGCGATGGCTTTTGATACCATGGGGAAAGAGACCTTCGGGGTGTTCGGTGGCCCCGTCGTACCGCAGTGTCGCTTTTCGCCAGTGAGTTGGCGGGGGGCGAACACCGTGGCCGTTACGGCGGCGCAGATGTAACCGGCTGACCGGGCTGGGACCGGGTGCAGCCCTGGGCAAGAGGGGTAGCCTCGCCTGGGGGAGGCGCACATTACGCACAGGCGCGCGAATAGCAAGTGCTATCGTCACGAGATGGAGCAAAAGACGCGCGCTCCGACCACGCTGCGGAGTCGCGAGGGAGGGCAGCCCGACGGAAGGCGTCGGATAGTGGGCGTCGAGCTCGTCCGCCTCGCGGGCGGAGCGCGCGTGGCTCTCACGGTCCTCGCTGCGCTCATGGGCGGCTGTTCGTGCAACGCACCCAGTCGAGGCGCTGCGCCGGCAAGCACCGACGCCGCCGCGAAAGTCGCTGCGACCCATCCCGCCGATCTGGTGATTGGCGAGCTCGCCGCAGGGTTCGAGCGCGAGGATGGAAATGCGGTGCAAGAGCGCGTCAGCGACGGTTGGAGTGGAAGTCGCTTTCGGGCGAACTGGGCCCACGAAACATGGCGCGCCGCTGCGACGTCGCTGCGCGGGGCGAAGCTGAAGTCCGCCAGCGAAGCGCAGCGCATCTACACCCTCGTCGACAACGGCAAGGAAAAGGAGGTCAGCATGCAGCTGATGAACGACGGATGGCGGCTCGACTACGATACGTCCAAGGGGCCATTCCCACACGAGTAATGGTTGCGACCCCATGATGGCGGATGCAACGCGGCTGCCGACCAGCTCGAGGCCGTGGCCGACGAGGCTGGCGGGTCAAGCGATTCTCGGGCGGAGGTCACTCCCATGCAGCGGTCTTCCGTACGCACGCCCCTGCGGGGCTCGTTCTCTTCGGGCTCTGGCTGGCCCTGCGGGGCCATCCTCCTCGCCATCGGCGGCGAGCTCGGCGAGGCACGCACGCTGACCGTCGAGGGGCATCGAGTCGGGCCTGTCGCGAGACTGGTACCCACTGGCGCACGTGCTGGAATCTTGGACGCCGTGGGCCATCGAGAGCGCCCTCGATCGCGTGTTGCCGCCCACTCGTGGAGCCTCGCCCGGTTCGATGCAGATTGCACTGATGTGGCTCTCGTTTTCTGTGTTGGTCGCGGCAGGGGTGGCGTTCGCACGGGCGTTTCGCACCCGCTGCACGTGGCCGCCTGCCCTGCGCGGTCTGGGCGGCGCAGCGATCGTGGGCGGCGCTCGATGTCGGCGCGTGGCGCAACCTGTGGTTTCTCACGCCCACGCAGTCCAGTGACTTGGTGGTGGTCGGCCTTGCGGTCACCGGCTCGCTCGTGCTGGGGCTCTTCGCACGCCTGCTCGAGCTACGCAGCCCTCGCGTGGGCGCGTGGCTCGGCGTCGTGTTTCCGTTCGCTGCGGCGCTCGCGTTGTACGTCACGTTCGAGACCCGCGAGATGGGCGGCCTCATGGCGTTGCTGCCCCTCACGTCGATCGCGCTCGTGCCCTGGGCGTGGCTCTGGGAACGCGCGTCTCGCCCACCACGCATCGACGCAGAGCCGGTCGGGAGCTGCGTGTTCGTGGCGACGGTGCTCGCCCTGTTCGTCGCGCTGCTCTTTCCGGCCTTTTGAAGCGAACGAAACGAGCTCGAGTCGGGCGGAGGGTTACTCCGCAGGCGTGGGGTGCGGGTTGGCGAGGACGGAGCCGTCGCCGCCGGCCAGGATCGCGTCGAGCTCGTCTTCGCCGAGGTCGATGGTGCGATTCTTGGCGGCGCGCTTCTTGCGCCACTCGGCCACGTCGTCGACGAGGCTGTAGATGACCGGCACGGCCAGCAGCGTGAGCAGAAGCGACAGAGTCTGTCCGCCGATGACGATGCTCGCCGTCGCGCGGTTGAATCCAGAGCCGATGCCCTTCGAAATGATGAGCGGGGCCATGCCGGCCACGAACGCGATGGTGGTCATCAAGATCGGCCGGAGGCGATCCTTGTTGCCTTCCATGATGGCATCGAAGCGGCTCCGGCCTTGTCTGCGCAGATGGTTCGTATGGTCGACCTGCAAGATGCCGTTCTTCTTCACCACGCCGAAGAGCACGAGCAGTCCGAGCATGGAGAACATGTTCAGGGTCTGACCGAAGATCTTCAGCGAGATGAGCGCGAACGGCACCGTGAGCGGGAGCGACGTGAGAATAATGGCCGGGTACAGCCACGATTCGAACTGGGCAGCAAGAATCAGGTACATGAAGACGAAGGCCATGCCGAGTGCCAGGGCGAAGCCCGCGACGGTCTCCGATTGCGACTTGGCGCGACCGGTGAGCTGCAGCCGGTAGTTCGCCGGCGGCTTCAGCGAGCTGAACTTGTCCGTGATACGCTTGGTGACCTTGTCGTCGCCGACGCCGGCTGCCGCGTTGGCCAGAAGCGTGATCTGGCGCTCGCGGCCGTAGCGGTTGATGCGCGACGGCGCCGTGCTGTCGTTCCACTTCACCACCGACGTGAGCGGCACGTTGCCGTACTTGCTCGACGGCACGTTCATGAGTGCGAGCGCCGAAGCGTCGGTGCGGTACACGTCCTCGGCGCGAATGCGAATGTCGTACTCCTCGCCCGCTTCTGGAAAGGTGGACGCCTTGATGCCGGCGACGAGCATCTGCAAGGTCTGGGCAACGTCCGAGACGCTGACTCCGAGGTCGGCGGCGCGGTCTCGGTCGATCGACACCTTGACCTCGGGACGACCGGGAAGGTTGGTGGTGTCGACGTCGACGCCGAGCTTCGATTCCCGGAGGTCTTTCGTGATCTCGACTGCGTACTTGGCCAGCAAGTCGAAGTCGGGTCCGGACATGACGAGCTGGATGTTCTGCGTGTTGCTACCCACGGAAAAATCGGGGACCTCGGCGACGTTCACGCGCAGCTCGGGCGGTAGCTTGCTGACGATCTCCGAACGCGCCTTGTTCATGAGCTCGAACTGGGTGAGTCGACGTTCGCCGGGATCTACGAGATCGACGTAGATCTGCGCGTAGTTACGGGTTTTCTGGTCGTCTTCGGCCACCGTGATCAGGATGTGCGAAACACCTGGAAGCCTGCGCAAATCGGTGGCGGCGCGCTCGGCGATGAGCAGCGTCTCCTCCGAGCTGGTGCCCTCGGGTGCGCGCATCGTGACCTGGAACTTCGCCTTGTCGTCTTGGGGCAGAAAGCCCCCGGGCAGCGTTTGGGCAATGGGAATGCACGAGCCCAAGGTGAGGCCGCACAGCACCACGATGACCCAGCGGCTTTTCAGAGAGAACCGCAGCATGGCCAGGTAGACTCGCTCGATGGGCTTGTAGAATGCATCTACCGCCCTGGTGAGCCAGTTGGCTTCGTGCGCGCGCAAGAGCCGCGCCGACATCATCGGGGTGAGGGAGAAGCTGACGATCAGCGACACGCCGACGGCGAACGCCATGGTGTAGCCGAAGCTCTTCAGAAAGCGGCCCGGGATGCCGCCGATGAAGGCCACCGGGATGAACACCGCCATCAGCGACAAGGTGGTGGCGAAGACGGCGAGACCGATCTCACGCGTGGCCAAGATGGCCGCGGGGAACGGCTTGATGCCCT
>JAYUXI010000540.1:0-3057 GCA_043753085.1 Myxococcales bacterium
TCCCCGGTGGGCGGCGGCGGCGTGGCGGCGGCTGGCTCGCTCTTCGCTTCGGTGGCGACGGGCGCTGGATCGGCCACGCCGCCATCGGAGTCGGGTGCAAGCGCAGCAGCGGTTTGCGACGGGACGTCGGCGGGCTTTTCGGTGCCGCCGCACGCGAGCAAGGACAGCAGCGCCAAACCGACCGAGCCACACACGAGCATTCGCATACCGGGCAGCGTATCAACTTCTGCCGCGCCGGTCACAAGATGGGCGACAGCGCCCTGGCCGTGGCTTCCAGCAGGCGCTCCCATGGCTTCAGGTTCTTCGGCTCGCGCCCGGTCACGCGCTCCGAATCCTGCAGATCGACCTCGTACATGCGCGCGAGCTCCGCGGTGTGCTCCGGGCCGTACAGCACCACCATCAGCTCGAAGTTGAGCCGAAAGCTACGCGCGTCGAAGTTGGCGCTGCCGACGATGGCCATGTCGTCGTCGACGATCATGGTCTTGGCGTGGTGCATCGTGGGTAGGTATTCGTATAGCTTCACGCCGCACTCGGTGAGCTCTTCGTAGTACGAGCGCGTGGCCGAGCTCACCACCCGCGAGTCGCCGAGGCGTGGCACCAGCACGCGGACGTCGACTCCGCGCAGCGACGCTACTTTCAGCGCGGTGAGCGTGGGTTCGTCCGGTACGAAGTACGCAGCCGTGATCCAGACGCGGCTGCTGGCGCGGCAGATTGCTGCAAAGTACACGTTGCGAATGGGCTCCTTGCGCTGGTCGGGCCCGCCGGGGACCACTTGCAGCAGCGAGGTTCCTGCCGGCAGCTCCTGCAGAGGGTTGTTCAGCTCGTTCTGCTCGGGCAGGTAGCGCACGCCTTCTGGCGCTTCGCCCACGGTGAACAGCCAGTCGTCGAAGAACGAGAGCTGCAGCCAACGGACGACGTTGCCGCGCAGCATCACGTGGGTGTCGCGCCACGGCGGCCGCCGCTGGTTCGTCTTGCTGTCGCTCTGCAGCTCTTTCTGGACCGCGCCGGTGATGCGCACCGCGCCCACGTAGTCGTCGCAGACGTTGAAGCCGCCGGTGAACCCGATCAGGCCGTCGCACACGACGATTTTGCGGTGGTTGCGAAAGTTGATGGGAGAGCGAAAGCGCCGGAAGCCGACCCGGTTGAAAAAGGCGACCTGGCCACCGGCGCGCTTCAGCGGTGCGAGCCACTTGCTCGTGGCGCGGCTGGAACCGACCGCGTCCATCAGCAGCCGCACCTCCACTCCGCGTGCGGCGGCCGCCACGAGCTTGGCCATGAACACGTTGCCCGCCTCGCCTGGCTCGCAGATGTAGAACGTGACGTGCACGTGATCCCGGGCCGCGTCGATGGCGTCGTTGATGGCGGCGTAGCACTCGACCGAGGTGCCCAGCAGCGTAACCTGCTCGGCGGTGGACGGCGGATCGCCCCCGGCTTCGTACACCAGCTGCACGAACTGCCGGGTCGCCGCCAGATGGTCGGGCACTACCGCGGCGCCTTGCTGCATGCGTGTGCGCACCGCGTTGCGGGCGCGCTTGTGGCGATCGCGTTTGCGCTCCAGAAACCGGGGGCCGAAAAAGTAGAAGAGCGCAAAGCCGAACAGCGGCAGCAGGGCGAGCATCAGGATCCACGCCACGGTGGCCACCGGCGATCGCTTCTCGAGCAAAATCCAGCCCGAGAGGACGATGACGTACGCCACTTCGGCGATGGTGAGGATCGTGGTGAGCTGCACCAGGGTGGCGCATCCTACGCCGATTGGCGGCACGCCGCACGCAGCGACTGGCCGCCGCGCTCACGGCGTTCGTACCATGCGATCGAGCAGGCGTTCGAGCCACGCCGCGGGCTGGTCGCAGAGTCCAGCGTGGGCCGGGGAGATCTGCAGGATGGTACTGCGCGGCGACGCGAGCCAGCGGAACCGCTCGCGCTGCGGAAGCTGACCGATGGCGCTGGCGTCGCCGCGACAGATGCGCGGGATCGAATCGAGGTGCTCGCGTGCATCGGCGAGATCGAGCTGGGGCGCGAACGCCAGCAGACGGGCTTGGTCGAGCTCGATACGAGCTTCGAGAAAGTCGGCTTCGGCGCAGAATACGATCACGCCGACGTTGAGGAACTCCTCGCGCTCGACCCGCGGTACCAGGCGCACGGTGGCGTACTCAAAGGAGTGCGGCATGGGCCCTGTGCGCTTCGGCGAGGATCTGCGGTAGCGCCGCCAGCCGCGCGGCGAGCCAGGTCATGTAGGCAGCGCGGTGCGCGGAGGCGTCGTCGAAGCCGTGTGCGGCGCCGAGCCACTCGTCGGGAATGGCGTCGACGACGCGCGCGAGGGTCGCTTCCGTGTAGCACGCACGCAGATGCACGGCCGCTTCGGCGAGGGCGGTGGCCCAGCGCAGCAAGACGTGGTCTTTGACCTGATCGAACGGATCGTCCGCGCCTTCGAGCACGGTGTCGGGCGCCCACCCGTGGTGCAGGTAGAGCGAGGCGCCGTGGTCGATGAGCCAGGTGCGGCCGTGCCACACCAGCAAGTTCGGATTGCGCGCGGTGCGGTCGACGTTGAGCACGAGCGCGTCGAACAGAACCGCGCGCGAGGCGGTCACGGCGTCCGGTGCGCGCCGCGTTGCGCCATCGAAGCCAATGCTGCCAGGCAAAAAGTCGAGCCCGAGGTTGAGGCCGGCGCTGGCCTCGAGGGGATCGGCGAGCTCGGGATCGGGCTCGGACTCGGCGAGCTTGGCGTCGAGGTCGACGAGTACGAGCTCGGGCACGAGCAGCTGGGCCGCACGCGCGAGCTCGCCGGACACGAGCTCGGCGACCAGGGCGAGCGCACCCTGGCTGGCGCCGCGCAGCTTGACCACGTAGAGCCCGAGATCGTCCGCCTCGACGAGCGCCGGCACCGATCCGCCTTCCCGCAGCGGCAGCACGTAGCGCACGGCACGAACGGTGCGAAGCATGGGCACAGGGTAGCGCAGAGCGGTAAAGTGCGGTTGGTTGAAGAGCTGGAATCTCAAGCGAACAGCGCGTCGCTCGTGCTGCCGCCGCGTGCGCTCCCCAGTGTAGAGCGGCGTCGTC
>JAYUXI010000541.1:0-7470 GCA_043753085.1 Myxococcales bacterium
CAGCGCGAGCACAACGAAGATTCCTTCATCGTACTCAAGGAGTACGACTTGTTCGTCGTGGCCGACGGCATGGGGGGTCACCGTGCAGGCGACGTTGCATCGAAGCTCGCCACCGACACCATCTCCGAGTTCTACCGCACCACCGCGAGCGAAGACGTCACCTGGCCGTTCCACTTCGACCAGAACCTGAGCGAAGAAGAGAACCGCCTGCTCACCGGCATCCGCGTCGCGAACAAACAGATTTTCGACCGCAGCACGCGCTCGCGCGAATGCCACGGCATGGGCACCACCGTGGTCGGCGCCATGTACAGCCCGCGGCACAACCGCATGTACATCGGTCACGTTGGCGACTCGCGCTGCTACCGGGTCCGCAAGGGCGGCATCGAGCAGCTCACCCGCGACCACTCGTTGATCAACGACTACCTCCAGGCCATGCCGGACCTCTCGGAAGAGCAGCGCAACGAGCTCCCGAAGAACGTCATCACACGCGCCCTCGGCATGCAGGATCAGGTCGTGGTCGATCTGCAGCACGACGAACCGCTCGACGGCGACGTCTACGTGCTTTGCTCGGACGGCCTGTCCGGCATGGTCACCGACGAGCAGATCCAGGTGATCCTCACCGAACAGCGCGACATCCGCGAAGCCTGCAAGCTACTCATAAGCCAGGCCAACGAGCACGGCGGCGAGGACAACATCACCGCTGTGCTCGTCCGCATCGAAAAAGAGCCGGACGACGCCGACGCCGACGCCGACGGCGTCCTGGCGGAAGCCACCGCCGACGAACGCGCTGCTACCGCTGCCGCTCACGGTGCTCCTGCCTCCGCCCGCAGCGGCGCTGCACCGTCCTCTAACCCCGCCAGCTGAGACAGCAGAAGACGCGTGGGCTCCTCGCACGCATCGCTCGGCTCTCTGCTCGACGGAAAGTATCTCGTCGACCGCGAGCTCGGAAGCGGCGGCATGGGCACTGTCGTGTCCGCCGTGCACCAGCAGCTCGAGCAGCGCGTCGCCATCAAGCTGCTGCACGACGAGGCGCTGAACCATCCGGAAATCGTCGAGCGCTTCAAGCGCGAGGCGCGCAGCGTGGCGCGCTTGAAGAACCAGCACGTGGTGCGCGTGCTCGACGTCGGCAGCCTCGAAAGTGGTGCGCCGTACATGGTCATGGAGCACCTCGACGGCACCGACCTCGGCGAGCTCGTCTCGAAACAGGGACCGCTCGCCCTGCAAGACGCCGTGGGCTACGTGCTCGAAGCCTGCGAGGCGGTGGCCGAAGCGCACGCCGCGCGCATCGTGCATCGCGATCTCAAGCCGGCGAACCTGTTTCTGGCCACGCAGCCTGGCGGCGGAAGGATGATCAAGGTGCTCGACTTCGGCATCGCCAAGGCGATGGACGATCCGAAGAACAACCTCACGCGCACCACCGCCATGATGGGCACGGCGTACTACATGTCGCCCGAGCAACTCACCGCCTCGCGCGAGGTCGACAGCCGCACCGACATCTGGGCGCTGGGCGTCGTGCTCTACGAGCTGCTTACCGGGCGGGTCCCGTTCGAGTCGGACAACCTCGTCGAGATCGTCGGCTTGATTCTTTCGAACACGCCCGAGCCGCTCGCTTCGCTGCGTCCCGACCTGCCGTCGGCGTTCGGGCAGATCATTGCAAGCTGCATGCAATCGTCGCTCGATGAGCGCTACCAGACCGTCGGCGATCTGGCCCGGGCGCTGGCGCAGTATGGGCGCCCGGAAGACTTCCGCATCGTCGAGCGGATCGAGCGGGCGGCGCCGCCGTCGACGCTGCTGCGGCCGATGTGGCCCTCGAGCCCGCCGCCGGCTCTCACCGCCGAGTCGCGCAAGAACCTGCCGGCGCAGCGGCCCCCCGAGTCGAACGACACCGTGCTCGGCGCGCCGCGAGACATGCTGCTGTCGGGCGGCGCGCCTGCGCCCGAAGCCGAAGTGGGCCTACGCACCGAGGTCACACCGCCCCCGAACATGGGCGCGGGCCAGGGCCGTTTGGCCAGCGTGTTCGCCATCGCCACCGTGGCAACCTTGGCGCTGGTTGGAGGCACGCTGTTTTTCGTCAAGCGGATGCGCGCGGCTCCGACCGAAACCACCGTGCATGTCGAGGCGCCGGGTTCGCCGGTGCTCGCCGCGCCGCGTGCGCCGCCGTCGGTGGTCACGGGGATCGTGCCGGTTGCGGTCCCTGCGCCGCCGCCCTCCACGTCAGCCGCCGTAGCTGCGCCACGCCCGCCGCGACCGGTCACACCGCGCCCGCCCAGGCCAGACGCGCCGCCGGCCAGCAAGCCGCCCCCCGCGGGCTCGCTCGACATGACCGTCAAATAGAAGCCGAAACGCCGCGGCGCGGGCGGAATCTTCCACCGGGTGGCCCTGCCGGTACTAGACATCGCCGCGATGGATCTCTTTCGGTATCTGCTCGATTTCGTCCGCCACCTCGACAAGCATCTGCAAGAGCTCACACAATCGTACGGCGTGTGGACCTATGCGATCCTGGGCGCCATCGTCTTCTGCGAAACCGGCTTGGTCGTGCTGCCGTTCTTGCCGGGCGATTCGCTGCTGTTCGCGGCGGGCGCGGTCACTTCCCTCCCCGACAGCGGCATTGCCACCCTGCCGCTCGGCGCGCTGCTCATCGTGTGCGCCATCGTCGGCGACACGCTGAACTACCATGTCGGCAAGGCGCTCGGCCCGCGCGTGCTGCGCAGCAAAACGTCGAAGGTCTTCAACGTGAAGCACCTCCAGCGCACCAAGGCCTTTTTCGAGAAGTACGGCGGCAAGACCATCGTGCTCGCGCGTTTCGTGCCCATCGTCCGCACCTTCGCGCCGTTCGTGGCTGGCGCGGGCGCGATGACCTACTCGCGCTTCGTCGTGTTCAACGTGACGGGCGCCGTCGCCTGGGTGGTGCTCATGATGGGCGCCGGTGTCGTCTTCGGAAAGATGCCGGTCGTGCAGAAGAACTTCGAGCTCGTGGTCATCGGCATCGTCGTGCTGTCGGTGCTGCCGATGCTCATCGAGTGGCTCCGCGCCCGCAAGGATGCCGCCACCTCCGCAGAGGCCGCCGCAGCGGACACCACCACGTGAGCGGCAACGACCATTCGGAACCCGTCGGCAACACGCTCGTGTCGGTGCCGTCGCCGCTGTCTTCCGCCAGCAATGAGTTCGAGGGTGAGGTGCCGCCCGAGCTCGCCGCCTTGGCCGAAGCCCGACGCGCCTGGAAAAAGGGCCCCGTAGCGCGCGCCGAGTGGAAGATGCCGTCGCGCCTGGGCAAGTTCTCCACCTGGAGCGACATGCCCGTTCCGGATCTGGTGACACCGCTCGAGAACCGCACCGACTACATGCAGGATCTCGGTTTGCCGGGCGAGTTCCCGTTCACGCGCGGCGTGCAGCCCACCATGTACCGGGGTCGCCTGTGGACCATGCGCATGTTCGCCGGCTTCGGCACGCCCGAGCAAACCAACGAGCGCTTCAAGTACCTGCTCCAGCAAGGCCAAACCGGTCTCTCCACCGCCTTCGATTTTCCGACCCTCATGGGCTACGACTCCGACTCGCCACGCTCGCTCGGCGAGGTGGGAATGTGCGGCGTCGCGGTCGACACGCTGCGCGACATGGAAATCCTCTTCGACGGGATCCCGCTCGACAAGGTCACCACGTCGATGACCATCAACGGGCCGGCCGTCGTGCTGCTCGCATTTTACGTCGCCTTGGCCGACAAGCGCGGCATCGACCGCAAGCTGATCGGCGGCACCGTCCAGAACGACTGCCTGAAGGAGTTCATCGCTCAGCACGCCTGGTTGGTTCCGCCGCGCCCGGCCATGCGCATCGTCACCGACATGGTCGAGTTCTGCACCAAGGAAGTGCCGCGCTGGAACACGGTGTCGATCAGCGGCTATCACATCCGCGAAGCCGGAGCGACGGCGGTCCAGGAGCTCGCCTTCACCTTGGCCGACGGTCTGGCTTACGTACAGAGCTGCGTCGACCGCGGCATGCACGTCGACGACTTCGCCCCGCGGCTCTCGTTCTTCTTCGACGTCCACAACGACTTCTTCGAGGAGATCGCCAAGTTCCGCGCCGCCCGTCGGCTCTGGGCCACCCTCATGAAGGAGCGCTTCGGCGCCAAGAAAGCCGACTCGCTCAAGCTCCGGACGCACGCGCAGACCGCAGGCGTGTCGCTCACCGCGCAGCAGCCCTACAACAACGTGGTGCGCGTCGCGCTGCAGGCGCTGGCGGCCGTGCTCGGCGGCACGCAGTCGCTGCACACGAACTCGCTCGACGAAACGTACGCACTCCCCACCGAGGAGTCGGTGCGCATCGCGCTGCGCACGCAGCAGATCATTGCCGAAGAAACTGGCGTGGCCAACACCATCGATCCGCTCGGCGGCAGCTACTTCATCGAAGACCTCACCAGCCGGGTCGAGGCAGAAGCGCTGGTGATCATCAAGCGCATCGACGAGCTCGGCGGCATGGTGTCGGCGGTCGAAAAGGGCTATCCGCAGCGCGAGATCGCCGCGAGCGCGTACAAGTTCCAGCGCCAACTCGAAGCCGGCGAGCGGGTGATGGTCGGCGTGAACAAGCACGTCGATGGCGCAGACAACGCCTCGAACATCCCGCTGCTCAAGGTCGACGAAGACGTGCAGCGCCGCCAGGTGGACAGCCTGCGTGCGGTGAAGCAGTCGCGCGACGCGCAGCTGGTGCAATCTACACTGGACGCCGTGCGGGCCGCTGCGGCGAACAACGGCAACCTGATGCCGCCCATGATCGAGGCGGCCAAGGCCTACGTCACCGAGCAGGAAATCTGCGACGTGCTGCGCGAAGTGCTTGGCACGCACACCGATCCCGCCGAGTTCTGATGCTTCGGGATCCGCTTCGCCGTCGTTCGCAGCGCCGGCGGCGAATGCTCAGGCCGGCGCTTTGAAGCGGAACACCAGCTCGGCCACGCAGGCCGGCTTGGGCTGATCTTCGACCTCGACGGTGACGTGGAAGATGCCTTCGACCCAGCCGCCGCCAAGATCCTTGACCGTGCCCAGCTGGAATGCGACGCGGTACTTGTCGCCAAGCTTCAGCGGCGCGGGAAAGCGCACTTTGTTGGCTCCGTAGTTCACCACCATGTCGAAGCCACGGATATCGAGCACTTCGAAGAAGGTGCCGGCGGTGAGCGAGAGCGTGAGAAAGCCGTGCGCGATGGCCTTGCCGAACGGGCTCTCCTTGGCAGCGCGCGCCTCGTCGACGTGGATCCACTGGTGATCACCGGTGGCATCGGCGAAGCCGCGGATGCGGTCCATTTCCATGGTGGTCCACGGCCCCGCACCCAAGTCGCTGTTCGCCCGGGCGAGCATGTCTTCTTTGCCTTCGATCGCGATTGCCATGGTTGCACGCTGCCACGCTCTGTCGGCGCTGCAAAGCTGCAATCGGGCGTCGCCGTACCAGACGGCCGGCGCCGCCACTGGTTCAGGCGGCGGCGGCGAGATCGCCGACGAGCCGCGCCAGGACCGCCACGAAGGCGTTGTCGTCGTTGAGCGACTCGGTGCGCGAGAGACCCAGCCCGAGCGCTTCGGCACGAGCCTTGGCCTCGATGTCGAGATCGTACAAGATCTCGACGTGGTCGGCGAGAAAGCCGACCGGCGCCACGATCACGTGGCGCTCGCCGTCGCGCACGGCTTCTTGCATGGCGGCTTCGAGATCCGGCCCGAGCCACGGCATCGGACGACCGCCGGGTCCCTTGCTCATGCCCTGGCTCTGGAACACGATGCGTGCATTGTACACGTTAGCCAGCTGGGCGATGGTGTTGGCGGCAGCCCGGACTTCTCCCTCGTATGGATCACCGGCATCGACCACGGACTGCGGCAAGCTGTGCGCGGACAGCAGCACCCGGGCCGGACTGTTCACCGCGGCGAGGGCGTGCTGGACCTTGGCGGCGTACAGGCCGAGCAACGCGGGATCCTGGCCCCAGTTGGCGGCGCACGCGAAGGTGAGCGGTAGACCGGCCGCGACCTCGCGCACCGCGGTTTCGTAAATGGTGGCCGAGTGTTGCCCCAGCGGCACGACCAGCGCGTGCGTGACGCCGGCCGCGACCATCGTTTGCAGCACGTCGCGCAGCGCTGGCGAGCCGTGGCGGGCGGCCGAATAGGTGGGCAGCGCGGTGACCTCGGCCAGCTTGCGCGCGATGCGCTCGTTGATGGCAAGCAGCGGCGATTTGCCGCCAATGGCCATGTACCGGCGCCGCACCTCGTCGAGCAGCTCGGGCGGAGCAGGATGCCCGCGCCGGATGCTCGCGAGGAACGCAGGCAAGTCGTCGAGAGAAGCCATGGTGCCGTGGCTGACCAGCAAAATCGCGGTGCTCATGCTTGCCCTCGGGGGGTGCGGACCGAGTGCACGCGCTCGGTCTCTTCGTGGACGTAGTCGATGACGGCCTTCACCGTGTCGACCGGGGTGCCCGGTAGGATGCCGTGACCGAGATTGAAGATGTGGCCAGGACGTCCGGCGGCCGCGTGCAGGATGCGGCCGGCGCGTTCGCAGGCCACTTCTTTCGGGGCGAACAGCAGCGTGGGATCCAGGTTGCCCTGGCAGGCGCGGTCGTGGCCGATCTGCTTCCAGCCCCAGGTGAGCGGCGTGCGCCAGTCGAGGCCGAGCACGGTGCCGCCGGCTTCGCGCTGGGCTTCGAGGAGCAGCGCCGTGCCGGTCCCGAAGTGGATGACCGGTACGCCAGTGGTCTCGAGATCGTGGAGGATCCCCTGCACGTGGGGCAGCACGTACTGTCGGTAGTCCTCGGGCGAGAGCTGGCCGACCCACGAGTCGAACAGCTGCACCGCGTCCGCGCCGGCGGCCACCTGTGCGCGCAGGAACATGCGGATCACCTCGGAGAGCTTCTGCATCAGCAGGTGCCAGGTCTCCGGCTCGGCGAACATCATGCGCTTGGTCTTCTCGAAGTGAGCGCTCTTGCCGCCTTCGATCAGGTAGCTGGCCAGCGTGAAGGGCGCGCCGGCAAAGCCGATCAGCGGGACTTCTAGCTCTTTTTTGAGCATCTTGATCGTCTGCAGCACGTAGCCGAGATCTTCCTCGGGGTCGATCACGCGCAGCGACTCGACCTGCTTGATGTCGCGGATGGGTGTATGTACCACGGGCCCTTCGCCCTTCTCGAACGAGAACGGCGCGCCCATCGGCTCCACCGGGAGCAAGATGTCGGCGAACACGATCGACGCGTCGAAACCGAACTTGAGCGGCTGCAGGGTAACCTGGGTGGCCAGCTCGGGCGTCTTGCACACCTCGATCATCGAGTACTTTTCGCGCACCGCGCGGTACTCGGGCATGTAGCGGCCAGCCTGGCGCATCATCCACACGGGCGTGCGAGGGACGGCCTCGCGGCGGCAGGCGCGCAAAAAGATGTCGTTCTTCACGGCCGCAATCATACCAGGTTCGGGTTGCTCGCCGCGTTCTCTTCCCGCCCGAGCGCGACCGTGCACGCCTGCT
>JAYUXI010000542.1:0-7460 GCA_043753085.1 Myxococcales bacterium
AGGGCGGCGACCGACGTGCGCTCGCGACGCTCGATCTCCCGGTCGAGATCCAGGAATTCGAAGCCGATCCGCGCCGCGAGCAGCGCGCCGGTGGTCGACTTGCCGCTGCCCATGATGCCGGACAGAACGACGGCGCCGGCCTCTGGAACGATGCTCCACTGCGCCATCAATACGCCTCGACCTGCGCGCGGTAGCCGGCCACGTTGCGCGCGAGCTCCTTCATCGAGTCGCCGCCGAACTTCTCGAGCAGCGCGTCGGCCAAGACGATGGCCACCATTGCCTCACCGACCACGGACGCGGCCGCTACCGCGCACACGTCGCTGCGCTCGAATGCGGCGGCGAGAGGTTCCTTCGTATTCACGTCGACGCTCTGCAGCGGCTTTCTCAGCGTGGCGATTGGCTTCATCACCGCGCGCACCACCAGCTCGGCGCCGTTGCTGATTCCCCCTTCGAGACCACCGGCGCGGTTGGTGGGCCGCACGAACGACGGCGCGGCGTAGTTGATCTCGTCGTGCACTTCGGAACCGCGCGCGCTGCCGGCGGCAATGCCGTCGCCGATCTCCACGGCCTTGATGGCCTGGATCGAAACGAGGGCGTGGGCGAGCCGGCCATCGAGCTTGCGATCCCAGTGCACGTGGCTGCCGAGCCCCGGCGGCACGCCGAGCGCGCGCACCTCGAAAATGCCGCCGAGCGTATCGCCGGCGTGGGCGGCCTCGCGAATGGCTGCGCGCATCGCTTCGGCCGCGACGTCGTCGACGCAGGCGAGGTCGGATGCGCGGGCGCGCGCAAAGATCTCGGCGGCGCCCATGGCGGGATCGATGGCCGCGGCCACGGTGCCGATGCGGACGACGTGCGCGCCGACCTCGATTCCGACCGCCGCGAGCAGTTGCTTGGCCACGGCGCCCACCGCGGTGCGGGCCGCGGTCTCGCGCGCACTGGCGCGTTCGAGCACGTCGCGGAGATCGCGCCGGTCGTACTTGAGACCGCCAGCCAGATCGGCGTGCCCGGGTCGCGGCCGCACCAGTGCCTCCGGCAGCTCGCCTGCGAACGGCTCGGCTTGCATGCGTTCGGTCCAGTTGGCCCAGTCGCGGTTCTCGACCTGCATCACCAGCGGCGAGCCGAGGGTTTCCCCGCCGCGCACGCCGGCGGTGAAGGCGACGCGATCCTGCTCGATCTTCATGCGCGCGCCGCGGCCGTACCCACGCTGCCTTCGAGCCAGGTCTACGTCGACGTGCTCGGCCAAAAGGGCGAGGCCGGCGGGCAGGCCTTCGACGATGGCGGTGAGCCGAGGACCGTGCGACTCCCCGCCGGTCATGAAGCGAAAGTGACGCATGCGCGCGATGCTACCACGCGACGTTTACAGGGTCAGTGGCGTGACCTGGGCGCCCTTCAGCTCCAAGACTGAAATGGGGCCGTGGTAAAACCGCGACATGCCGGTGTCGATGCGCCAGGCCTTGTCGCCGCAGGCCTTGCTGATGCCGCCCTGCTGCACGGTATGGCCCATCACCAGACGATCGGCATCGAGCCGGACCAGCACTTCGTCGAGGTGCCTGCAGTCTACATCTTTAGGCGAATCGGAATAGGCGCGGGTCCACACCAAGCCGTCTTCTCCCATCGCCGCTTCCGGCGCCTTCTGGGTCTTGCCCGTGAGCCAGTCGTGCACGTCTTGGTCGGTGTCGGCCGCTCTGGCCGCGTACTTGGGCAGGATTCCGCCGTGGATGAACACGCTGCGCCCGACCCGCACGAAGAGCAGGTGCCGGGCGGCCAGCTTCATGGCGTACGGCCCACCCGGCTGGAACGCCGCGGCGCGGCCACGCTGCGTCTCGGGCAGGGCGGCCACGTGCGCGTCGGCGGTAGGTCCACCGAACGCCGTGAACCCGCCGCGTGTCACGTAGCGAAAGTCGCCGGCCACGTTCATGAGCTCGTGGTTGCCCAGCAGCAAGATTACCTCGCCGCCGGCGATCTTGGCCTCGGTCTGAACACGATCGAGCCAGTCGAGGATCTTCTTGTCGTCGTCGCCACGGTCGACCACGTCGCCGGTTTGCACCACGATCAGTGCGCCGCCGATCCAGGCGTCGCTCGCATCGACGGCGCTGGCCAGCCGAAACGCCTTCTGCACTGCCTCGAGATCGCCATGCAGGTCTCCGATGGCGACGATCCGCGCCGGCGCCGCTCGGGTAAGCCGGGCTGGCAGCTGCACCACGGCAGGTGGCGCGGTGACGGGGGCGGCGGCACGATCTGGCTCTTTCGGGGTCCTGTCGCACGCCGAAAGAAGGATGCAGAGTGCAAGTGCCGCGCCGCGCACGTCAGTTCTCCACGAGCGTGCCTACGTCCTCGCCGAACATCACGCGCTTGATGTTGCCGTGGGTGGTGAGCTTGAACACGCGGATCGGCATGTGGTTGTCGCGGCAGAGCGTGGCCGCGGTCGAGTCCATCACTGCGATGCGCTCCGACACGAAGCGATCGAAGGTCATGCTGCGGTACATGGTGGCGTCGGCGTGCTGGACCGGATCCTTGTCGTACACACCGTCGACCTTGGTGGCCTTGAACAACGCTTCGGCGTGGAGCTCCATGGCGCGCAGGGCGGCGGCGGTGTCGGTGCTGAAATACGGGTTGCCGGTGCCGGCGGCGAGGATCACGAACCGACCTTTTTCCAGGTGGCGTTCGGCGCGGCGGCGGATGTACGGCTCGGCGACTTGGCGCATCTCGAGTGCGGTCATCACACGGGTGGGCACGCCGGCCTTTTCGAGCGCGTCTTGCAGCGCCAGCGCGTTCATCACCGTGGCAAGCATGCCCATGTAGTCGCCCTGGGCGCGGTCCATGCCCACGCTGGCGCCCTTCAGGCCGCGGAAGATATTGCCGCCGCCGACCACGATGCCGACCTCGACACCGAGCGCGTGTACTTCGGCCAGCTCTTGCGCGGTGCTCTGCAGCACGGCGGGCTCGATACCGTAACCCTGGGCGCCGCACAGCGCTTCGCCCGACAGCTTCAGCAAGATGCGTTTGTAGCGGAGGTCGGGATGACGGGGCGGGGGCAAACTCTCGTCACGGGCGCGCATGAGTGTGGCCATAAACCGCATGCACGGGTGTGGCAAGCGGCCTGTTTCGGGTGTACTCCGTGACCCCGATGAAGCGCTCCGCGTTCGTGCTCGTGCTGGCGCCGCTGCTTTTTGGTCTGGCCAGCGGCTGCGGCAGCTGTGGTGGAGACAACGCCGGCGCACCGTCTTCGGGCGGCGCCCCGCCCGCGGCCGGTCTCTCTCCCGAGAATGCGAAGAAGGTTCTGGCCAGGGTCGGCGATCGCACCATCACGCTGGGTGACTTCGCCGGCGTGCTCGAGCGCATGGGACCCTACGAGCGCATGCGCTACCAGGCCCCCGAGCGTCGCAAAGAGCTACTCGACGACATGATCTCGGTCGAGCTCCTGGCCGCCGAGGCGGTGGCCAAGGGCTTCGACAAGGATCCCGTCACCGAGCTCGAGATCCGCAGCGCGCTGCGCGACGCCATGCTGGCCGACCTCCGCAAGGGCGCGCCCTCGCCCGAGAGCCTTTCGATCGACGCGGTGCGTGCATGGTACAACGACCACCGGGACATGTTCAAAGATCCCGAGCGACGGCGCGTGTCGGTCGTGGCCCTGAAAACCCTGGCCCACGCCGAAGCCGTGATCGCCGAGCTCGCACGCGACGCTTCGGCCATCCACTTCGGGCAGCTGGTGCGCGAGCGCAGCGTCCTGGAAGACGCAAAGGCCGACGTGCCGGTCGACCTCGCCGGCGATCTCGGCATCGTCAGCCCACCCGGGGACGCGCGCGGGTCGAACAAGCGTGTGCCGGAGCCGGTTCGCGCCGCGGCCTACGCCCTGGCCAAGGTCGGCGCCGTCTCGGCGGTTCCCGTGGTCGATGCCGGGCAGTTCTACGTCTTGCGTCTCGTGCAGATCCTCGAGGCCCGCGAGCGCACTTTCGAAGAAGCCGAGCGATCGATCCGGGTGCGGCTGGCGCAAGAGGCGCTCACCAGGAAGGAAGCGGATTTCGTGCAGGAGCTGCAGAAGAAGATCCCGGTCAAGATCGACGAAGCCGCGCTGGCCGGCGTGCGGTCCGCGCCGGCTCCTGGCGGCAGCGCGCTCACTCCGCCGGATGCGGGCTCGCCGTGACCCGCCTGCATCTCGTCGCCGTCGCGCCCGCGGCGGACGCCGGCGACTGGCAGTGGCAGCTGCGCCACTCGATCACCGATCTGGCGGCGCTCGAGGCCAGGCTGGCGCTCACCGCGCAAGAGCGTGCCGGAGCCGAGCGCGCGCAGGGGGCCGGGTTCCCGCTGGCGATCACGCCGCACTACTTTTCGCTGATCGACCCCCTGGATCCCAACTGCCCGATCCGCACGCAGTGCGTGCCGCTGGCCGCCGAGCAAGAACGCGTCCCCGGCGATCTGGCCGACCCCCTCGGCGAAGAGACGCACGAGGTCGCGCCGCACCTGGTGCAGCGGTATCCGGATCGAGTGCTGCTCCTGGCGACCGATCGCTGCGCCGTCTACTGCCGCTTCTGCACGCGATCGCGCATGGTGGGTGACGGCGGCGGTGCCGTTTCGCTCGAGGCGCTCGAGCCCGCGTTCGCGTGGCTGCGCGCCCACCCCGAGGTGCGCGACGTGATCGTCAGCGGCGGCGATCCCATGGCCATGGCCACCCCGCGCCTCGCTCGCCTGATCGCGGCGATCCGCGCGGTCCCCAGCGTCGAGACCATTCGCCTGGCCACGCGGGTGCCGGTCACGCTGCCCATGCGCGTCACCGACGAAGTGCTCGCGGCGTTGCGCCCGCACCATCCGATCTGGATCATGACGCACTTCAATCACCCGAAGGAGCTCTGCGCCGAAGCGCGTGCAGCTTGCATACGCTTGGCCGACGCCGGCTTTCCGGTGATGAATCAGACCGTGCTGCTGCGCGGCGTCAACGACGACGCCGCCACCTTGGCCGAACTGTTTCGGGGCCTCGTGCGGGTGCGCGTTCGGCCGTACTACCTGCTGCAGATGGATCCGGTGGTCGGCACCAGCCACCTGCGCACGCCGCTTTCGCGCGGGCTCGAGCTGATGGCCGAGCTGCAGGGCCGTGTCACCGGCATTGCGATGCCCAAGCTCATTTGCGACACGCCCGGCGGCAAGGGCAAGGTGCCGCTGGCGCCGAACGCGATCGTCGCCACGCAGCCGGGCGTCACCACCTTGCGCACGTTCCGCGGCGAGCTGGTCGATTACGTCGATCCGCCTGCTGGCTGACCCGCGGAAGCTGCAGGTCTTGCGCGCAGCAGCTCGCGTAGAGCACGACTGATCGCGCTCGGTCAGTCGGGCCGCTCGATCCCGGCGAGGTACAATCCGCGGTCTCCGAGGTCGTAGAGGTGCAGTGCCAGCGGTCCCACGCTGGCGCCGTTCAGGATGCGCACGACCACGTACCGCGTGGGATCACCGTCCGCGACGCGTGCGTTTTGCATGCGCGGTGGCACGGCGACGCACACGGCGCCGTCCGCGCCGGTGCGCACGGACGTGGCGACCGTGTCACCGCGTTCCCGGCGTACCGTGGCGGTGTAGCGAAACGCGCTGTCCGGATAGGTTCCGGCGCTGCGGGCCAGATCCTTCGCGCAGACCTCGTTGCCCACGAAGCCAACGTCCGAGAGCGGCGACAGCTTGGCGAAGTAGCGGCGCAAGATCGCTCGCTGACGCAGCAACAGCACGCTGAGCAGGTACCGCGACTGCTCCGCGCTGGTGAGGTTGCCAGCGCGCACGGCGGCCTCGACGTGAGCCGGCCCGAGCCGCGCCAGGATGCGCGCCATCCATGCGCCATCCGCTTCGGTCATGTTCTGGAACGGCAGCATCGGATACTCACCGCGCCACATCTCCGGATCGAAGTCCTGAGCCCCGAAGTATCCAAAGTCCTCCAGCCCTTCGTGCATCCGCGCGCGATCCCACGGGCGCTGCGGAATGCCCAGCGTCACGAAGTCCTCGGCAATGAAGCGCGTGTCGAAAAAGTACGAGTGGCCATGCCGCCGCGACAGGCCGTCGTTTTCCCAGCGGCTACCGAAGCAGTCGCCCATGTCCAGGATCCAGTGTCGCACGTGGCCACGGCCAGGACGCTTTTCGTCGTCGGGCTCCCAGGTGGCCATGGTGTTCTGCTCACGCGCGTCGAAGTGATTGAGCCAGGCAGCCAGCAAGCGCGACCCGCGAAGGGCTCGGCGTTTCTCGTGCGGAATGACGTCGCGCGGATCGTCTGCCTTGACGCCTTCGTACGCGAACGGCCCGATCGGCTCGCCGGGAAGCCAGCGCGAAGCAGCCGCGCGAAGTGTGTCGCCGCGACGCGGTGCATGCTCGAGCACGCGGTCGAGCGCCGCATCGTCGAACGGCTTTTTGGCGCCCGAATTGGCCTTCACGGTGAGATTCGGCGCCACCTTGAGCAGGCCACGGCGGAAGTAGACGATCGCGTCGCAAGGCGCCCAAAAACCGGCTGCATAGTACAGTCGAGTGGCAATTGCGGTGGCCGCAGTGGCACGCTCGCCCTGCGATTCGTCGATCTTCAGCATGTACTTCGTGTCGCCATTCTTCACCCGGAAGCCGGGATTGGCGCCGTTGTCCTTGCCGTGATCGACCACCCACGAACCGTCGGCGCCGGTCTCGTCCGGCGTCTTGCCGGCGGCGCAGTAGCCTTGGAACACCTGCTCGGGTGACAAGTCATGCGTTCCGATGCGGTTCTCGAACCAGCTCGAATCCGGCACCTCGTCGAGGGCGTTCACATCGGCTGCGTCGCCGCCACGTTTCGCGCGCAAGAAATCCGTCGCGGGACGCAGCGCCGAGCTGTCGACCGAATCCCACACGAGGTAGCTGACGCGCAGCTCCGGGGCGCACTTCGGCTGGCCGTCGCAGGGCAGGGTCGCGGACTCGAGATCCGGATCCCGGAGCACGGGTGGGCGCAGCGGAAAGTAAGGCTCTCGCTGCGCGCACGCCGCCAGCACGAGCCAGGGCAGGACGGTTTTACAGGCCATGTTGCGTACCCACCATGAAACGAATGGAATCGATCTTGCCGCCTTCGTCGAATGGGGTGGAGGCGATCCCGAACAGTGCTTCGAGCCGTGAGGACGGCGCGCCAGTCGTGTGCACGCCGATGGCGGTGCTCCAGCGCATGGTGCGCACGTCGACGTCGCGCAGGTGGGCGCCGAACACGTTGCCCACCGAGGCTTGCAACGTCGCGTCGAGAAAGACCCAGAACGGCCAGCTGTAGTCGAGTGTGGTCACCAGCGCGCTGCGGTCCACGAGTCGACCGCGCAAGAACCCCGGCATCAGCAGGTCGCCGCCGAGCGCCACCTGGTCGGTGAATGGAATGCCTGCATTCTGCAAAGGATCGGCAAAGCGTCCGTGCACGGTGAGCCCGAGAATGCGGCGCGTGCCGGTGAGGTCGAGCGACGCGCCGAGCGAGCCGCCGTACTGGACCCAGGCGC
>JAYUXI010000543.1:0-3043 GCA_043753085.1 Myxococcales bacterium
GGCGTAGCTGACGTCGGTGCCGTGGTAGGCGATGGAAAGCTCGTCGATGCGTGTGAGGGCGGCCGGCGAGAGACGCTTTTGCAGCGCGACGTGCGCCGCGTCGAGGTGCTCGACGCTGCCGGGACCGACGATGCACGCGCTCACCACCGGGCGGTGAGTGAGCCACGCGTACGACAGGTCGACCAGCGACATGCCTTCTTGCTGCGCGACTTCTTTGAGCGATTCCACGTGCTCGAACATCACGGCGTGCAAGTAGCGCCTCTGGTAAAATGGATTCTTGTCGAAGCGAGAGCCCTTCGGCACGCTGCCGGGCGTGTGCTTGCCGCTCAGCAACCCGCCCGCCAGCGGGTTGTAGATGGCGGTGGCGATCTCGTACGCGGCGGCGAAGCGTGCGTACTCGACATCGAGCTGGCGGATCAGCGGATTGTAGATCTGTTGCGCGAACACCGGCTTGGGCAGCCCAAAGGTCGGTGCAAGTTGCAGCATTTCGAGGATCTGCCACGACGCGTAGTTCGACACCGCCCAGCTCCGCGCTTGGCCCTTCTCGATCACGAAGGCCATGGCCTCGAGGGTCTCCGAAAGCGGCGTGCCGTGGTCGGGCACGTGCAAGTAGTATACATCCACGCAGTCGGTGCCGAGGCGCTCCAGGCTCTGCGTGATCGAGCTCTTCACCACCGCGGCGGAAAGCCCCTCGGGCCTGCCGGCGGTGCGACCGAAGCCGACCTTGGTGGCGATGCGGACCTTGCCGCGATCCGTGCCGAGCGCCCGGCCGAGAATGCGCTCGGAGTCGCCGTTCTGGTAGGCATTGGCGGTGTCGAAGAGGTCGACGCCGAGCTCGAGCGCGCGACGGATCACGCGGGTCGCTTCGAGCTCGGGTGTGCGCCCGCCGAAGTTCATCGTGCCGAGTTGGATGGGGATCACCCCGCCCTCTTTACGCTATTCTCGCCGCGATGAAACTCCGAGGGCCGCTCGTGGCGCTGCTGCTCTTCGCCGGCACGGCCCACTCGCACACCGGTGGCCTCTCCGAGAGCGAGCTCACCATTCAGGACGACGGCGTGGTGCACGGCCGCATCGCCATCCCCGCATCGGAGCTTGCCGCGCTGGCTCCCGTCGATCGCGACGGCGACGGGAAGATCACCCAGAACGAGGTCGACCAAGAGCACGGCCACTTCGTCAAGCTGGCGGAAGGCCTGCTCGAGCTCCGTGCCGACGGCGACGTCTGCTCGGCGACGCTTTCCAAGCTCGTCGTGGGCGATCTGAACGACGGCGTGGATCTGTTCGTCGACTATCGATGCAGCATGCACCCTCAGCACGTGGACGTGCAGGCGCTCTTGCTGTCGGCCTTGCCGCTCTCCCACCGGCACGTGCTCCTGCTGCGCGCGGGCGACCGCACCGAACGCGTCGCGCTGGCCGGGCCCCTGCGCCACGCCGCCATCACCACGCCCTTCGCCAAGCGCGACGACAAGACCACGGCCTACTGGGTGCTCTGCTCGCTCGCGGCCCTGCTCGTGTACGTGGTGAGCCGCAAGCGCATGCGCCGCTGACGCGCCCAGATGTTCACCCGCGATTTTCCGGGGCGTCACACGACGCCGGCACCATCGGCCCCATGAACAATCGCCTGGAACTGGTCGTGATCGAGCTCTCCAGCGTCGTGCGAGGCTGCGCGGAGGGGCAGCTGGAGGATTTTCTGGCCGCGCTGCATCGTGAAGGAATCCACCCGTGCCACGACGAGGTCCGATCGGTACTTGGGCTGCCCTTGCCGCGCGCCATTCGTGCTTTGTTCCCGACTGGGGTGAACCTGTGCGCCGACCTCGAGCGCGCCGAGCGGCTGCAGGTTGGCCTGGTGACGGCGCTGCGTCGGCGTTTCTCGGGAGCCGATGCGTGCCACGAGGTAGCCGGCACGACCGCGGTGCTCGAAGCCTTGCACGCCCAGGGCTTGCGGGTCGCGATGGTGACCCATTTGCCGCGCACGGTGGCCGATTCGATGATCGTGAACACCGTGTGGTTTCGCCGCGGCTTGGTCGACACGGTGATCACCGGCGACGGCCCGACTGCGGAGCGCCTGCTGGCCGGTTGCGTCCACGAGGCGATGCGACGCACACGGGTCGGCTCGGCGCGCACCGTGGTCTCGGTGGGCGAGAGCGCCGTGCACCTGCGCCAGTCGGATGCGGCAGGCTGCGCGGCCGTGGTGGCCACCGCGTTCCAGCCCGACGCGCCGAGCTTTCACGCGCAGCGCACGGTGGTCACGCGCATGAGCGCCGTGCTCGACGTGATCGCGTTGCACGACGTGGGCCGCCGCGCACCGAGCGCGTGGCCTGCTACCGCTTGAACAACTTGCCGAACAAGCCGCCCGCCTTGGGTGCGGCCGCCACGCTCTGGAGACCGGCTGGCTTGGACGCACGTAGCTGGTGCAAACGCAGCTCGCGCGCCGCGTCGACGTGATCGGGGTCGAGCGCGGCGACAACGCGGAAGTCGGCGATGGCGTCGTTCGTGCGGCCCAGCTTCTTGTGGGCGAGCGCGCGGTAGTAGTGCGCCTTCACGCTGCGCGCATTTTTCGACACGGCGCGATCCAGCTCCTCGATCGAGGCCTGGATCCGTCCTGGCTCGTCGGTTCGCTGCAGCTCGAGGTGCGCGACGAGCGCGATGTGCTCGCCTTGCTCCGGGTCGAGTGCGTGGGCGCGGCGCGCGTGCACTTCGGCGGTGGACAGATCGCGGCGCTTCAGGAGCACCTCGGCCTTCTGGAACTCGGTCGAGGCATCCACCACGTCGCGGATGTGCGCTTGGTCGTCTGCCGTGGCCCCGCCGTCCGTCACCAGACGTAGGTGGTCGGCACGCTTTTTCTCGTTGGCCAGGGTCTGGTGCGCCTCCGACAACAGCGAGAAGACACTGCCCACGTTCTGCCTTTGGTCGGCGAGCTCGTTCGGAAGCTTGTCCGGATGCCAGCGCTTGGCGAGCACGAAGAATGCTTGGTGAATTTCTTCTTTCGTGGCGTTGAGCTCGACGCCGAGCATCGTGAAGTAGTTCTGGCTCGGCGCGAGCCGCA
>JAYUXI010000544.1:0-7441 GCA_043753085.1 Myxococcales bacterium
GGGTTCTGCTATCGCATCTACGACACCTACCAACAACTGCAGGAGAACCCGGCAACCCCTGGGCCGCTCCCGGAGCTCGACGTCGACTGGGATCAGGAACGCGCCAAGCTATAGAGCCAACGGCGGCACCGGCGCGCTTTGGCCGCGGGCGTGGGGGCCGGCGACCTGGTACGGCTTGCCGAGAAGCCGCCGCTCGAGCATCTTGGCGCGCCAGGCGAAGTAGGCGGTGTTGAACTGGATGGCGCTCTTCGGATCCGTGATCGGGTTCTTCACTTTCGACACGGCGCAGATCGCGAGCACCTGTTCGGACACGCTCACCGGACAACCGCGCAGACGGATCGGTTCGCCCGTGCTCCGCGCGCGCGCCACTTCGCGGTTCACACTGAGCATCTTCATGTAGATGTCGTCGTGCGTGGCGTGATGGGGATCCTTCGTCGAGCGATCCTTGTACAGGTTGGCGATCGTCACGTGCTTGCCAGCCACGGTGCCGTCGTACGTGGCGCAATCGCCGATGAAGATCACCGCCTCGCCCGGCTGTGCGTCGATCGGCCCCTCGTAGGCGCCGAAGACGAAGTGCAGCTTCGGCAAGTGCGCGTCGCACTCGGCGTCGAACTGGCGCAGGATCTCGATCGACTCTTCGATGGCGCCTGGGCAGCCGCCCCAGCAGTACCCTTCTTTGGTTTCGGCCTCGGGCGGTGGGCCCGCGTACGCCGTGACGTGGGTGCCTTCGAAGTACTTCTCGACCCGGACGAGACCCACCTCGAATCCGGCCGCACGGCGCTGCGCTTCGGCCAACGTGACGTCGCCCTCGATGGAAATATGCTCCAGGTCGAGCGGCCCAAAGCCGCGCTGGTGCGCGAGCTCGAGGTGACCGACGGTGTGTGGATCGACGCCCAGAATGGCGCAGCCCACCGCGTCGATGGCGGTCTGGCAGTTGCCGAACAGGACCAGCTTCAGGTCGCGCGGCTTGGGTGTGAGCATGCGGCCTTCGCCGGCAATGATGGCATCGATGGCGATGAGCTCGGGCTGCAGCACGTACTGCAGATCGGCGATCTTCTGATCGAGACGGTGGTCGTGGTCGATCAGGCGATGGCGATCGTCCTGGATGCCAATGTAGTTCTTCATGGAGAACGTGACGGTGGTCCACGGGTGGCTCTTGAACTTGGGGCAGTTCACGAAGAAGTCGGCGTTGGCTACGGTTTCGGGCACGTACACCACGTCGCGCAGGCGCCCTGCGTGCGTGTATTGGATCTCTACCTGGGGCACCTCTTCGAAGTGCACGTGGCCCACGCCGACGCGCTCGAGCATCGGGTAATAGCCTGCGTCGCGGAAAGCCATGCGGGTGGGGATGGTGATGCCGCAGCGCTCTCCGACCACGAGCTCGGTGAGCGAGTCGTCTTTCTCGTCGAGCAAGGCCTGCAGCACGCCTTCGAGAAACTCGGGCCGGGTGTAGGCGTGCCGAAATTGCTCGCCGGAGGCCACGCAGTTCGGCTTGACCAGGGTACGCCCGCGCGGCTTCAGGCCGAGATCGCGCAGCGCTTCGCGGGTGACCTCGCGGATGCGGGCGGGATCGTAGCTCTCGACGTGGCGGAGGATGACGCGCGGGCGCTCGGTGATCTTCACGCCAACAACACTAGCATCACCGGCTCGACCATCACGAGCTGGGCCCGCTGCGCTGTCGGAGCGGGATATTTCGAAGGAACCGGAGTCGTGGGCTTCAGGCGCGCCAGGCCACTGCGGTCACGCGGCGCGGCATCGAGTCGCGGCACCGTCACCTCCACGGGGCGAGTGCCTCCCGGGCGCGTGAACGGAGGAAATGCGCGACACCGAGCTCAACGTGAAAATCGACGTTCTGCTCGCGGGTGGCATCTGTCGCACGCACCGAGGAGACCGCGCGCGGCGAGCATGTCCTCGAGCTCGTAGTGGCCCGACACGCGGCAAAGATGCCGTCGTCCCGCGTATTGGCTAATGTGTCGGTCCTCCGCGATGAATGCACTGCACATCTACTGCTTCGGCGTGTTCTTCGGCTTCGCCGGCGCGGCCATCGTGCACTGCGGCGGCACACGCGAACCGCGAGCCGGACAGGTTGCCGTTTCACCGGTGGCTGCGGCGCCGTCGGCCGTCGTGGTGCTCACCGCTGCCGATGCGGGCGCGCCTCTTGCCGTGCCGAGAGCTGTCCGCGGTCCCGCGTTGCTCCGACTCGGGCATCGTTTCACCAGCACGCATCCAGCTACGCACCACACCTGGCGCCTCGTCGACGGGCTGTACTGGCAGGCCGACAGCCCGGTGGGCGCGCCGCCGCCCGACGCCGCGGTCGGCGCGCCGTGCCCAGCCGACATGGTGCACGCGAGCGGCGACTACCTGCTGGATCCGACTGGCAAGGATACCGAAGCCATCCGCGAGTTCCAGGACGCCACCTGCACCAAATGGCGAGGCAAGTCGCAGGTCTGCGAAGAGTTCGACGAGAAGCGCTGGGCCAGCATGCGCAAGCGCGGCAAGCGCAGGCCGATGAACGTGTGCGTCGACCGCTACGAGTATCCGAACCAAGCCGGTGAGTACCCGATGGTGGTAGTGAGCCACACCGAGGCCACGGCGCTCTGCAAAAAGCAGCACAAGCGCCTGTGCACCGAGTCCGAATGGACGTTCGCGTGCGAGGGACCGGACGCCACGCCCTATCCCTACGGGTACGTGCGGAGTGCAAGCAAATGCACGATCGACGTGACCACCGCCGCCCTGGCGGACGACGCGCTCTGGCCGCGCAACACCGAGCGCGCTGCGCGCAACATCGACAAGGCCTTCCACGCCACGCCTTCCGGCGCCAGGGCCGAGTGCAAGAGCCCGTTCGGCGTGTTCGACATGACCGGCAACCTCGACGAATGGACGCAAACGACGCGTCCCGGCAGCGGGTATGCGTCGATTCTCAAAGGCGGTTTCTGGAGCAAGGTGCGCGCGCGCTGCAGGCCGCAGACTCGCGCGCACGGGCCCGTCTTCGTGACCTACGAGACCGGATTCCGCTGCTGCGCGGATCCGGCTCCGTGAGGCTCACGCCGTGGCGAACGACTCGACCGGAATGGCGAGCGAGCTGCGATCTTCGCCGGCCAGGATCCCGGCTTTTTCGGCCACACCCGGCAAGACGTTGTTTGCATAATACACGGCCGCGTGCTGCTTGCCGGTGTAGAACGCGTGGTCGGGATGACCGGCGGCGACGCCTTCCTTTTTCTTGTCGGCGATCACGGCGGCTTGCAGGAGCAGCCAGCCCACACACAGCTCGCTCATCATCTCGAGAAAGCGCGTGGACACCAGTGGCACGATGGCCACGTTGCCGGTGGAGAACCAGGTGAGCAGCTGCATGGCGGTGCCGGTGACTGCGTTTTGCGCTTCGCCGAGCTTCTTCACCGAGGCGCCGAGCACCGGGTGCTTGTCGTTTTCCGCAACGAATCGAGCGATGTCGGCCGCGAAGGCCTGCACGTTGGCGCCGCCGGCTTGGCCGAGCTTGCGACCGACCAGGTCCATCGACTGGATGTGATTGGTGCCCTCGTAGATCGAGAAGATCTTCGCGTCCCGGCAGTACTGCTCGACCGGGTAGTCGCGCGTGTACCCGGCGCCGCCGTATACCTGGATGGCGGTTTCGCAGATGCGGAACGCCTGGTCCGAGCCGTAGGCTTTGACCAGCGGCACGAGCAGGTCGACCTGGCCCTGGTGGTAAGCCGCCAGCTTGTCGTCCTTGCCGGCCAGCGCGATGGCGTGATCCTGGTGGTTCGAGAGCTTGACCGCCAGGGCGCGGATGCCCTCGACGCGGGACTTCATGTCGAGCAGCATGCGCCGCACGTCGGCGTGCTCGATGATCGAAACGCGCGGGGCGGTAGCGTCTTTCCAGTGCGTGATCGAAGAGCCCTGCTTGCGCTCCTTCGCGTAGTCGAGCGCGTTGAGATACGCGGCCGAGGCAATGGCCACGCCCTGGATGCCCACGGCGATGCGCGCCATGTTCATCATCTTGAACATCTGCGGCATGCCGCGGTTCAGTTGCTCTTCGCCGCCGACCGGGAAGCCGATGCAGCCGTCGTTGTCGCCGAAGTTGATCACGCAAGTGGCCGAGCCGTTGATGCCCATCTTGTGCTCGAGCGACGTGACCTGCACGTCGTTGCTCTTGTCGCCGTGGACGCGCGGCACGATGAAGAGCGTGAGCCCCTTGGTGCCGGCCGGCGCGCCGGCGACGCGGGCGAGCACGAGGTGGATGATGTTGTCCTCGAACGAAAGATCGTGGTCACCGCCCGAGATGTAGATCTTGGTGCCTTTGATCTTGTAGCCGCCGCCCGTCGCCGAGCTTGCGCCATCCGCCTGCGGCGGGCTGGCGACTTTGACGGCGGTGGTGCTCGAGGAGCCGACGTCGCTGCCGGCGTGGGGCTCGGTGAGGCACATGGTTCCGCCCCAGCGCCCGTCGAACATGCGCGGCAGGAACTCTTCCTTCTGCTCGTGGGTGCCGAACGATTCGATGACCTCGGCCGCGCCGAACGCGAGCCCGGCGTACATGTTGAACGCGGTGTTGGCGCCGCTTTGCAGCTCCTCCATCAGCACGCGGACCGACTGCGGTGCGCCGCCGCCGCCGTGCTCGGTGGACACGCCGATGCTCTTCCAACCGGCATCGAAGAGCTTCTTCCAAGCGTCCTTGAACCCGGTTGGGGTGCGGACGCGGCCGCCTTCGATGCGGCAGCCCTCGATGTCGCCGGTGACGTTGAGCGGGCCAGGAACTTCCTTGACCCAGCGGTAGCACTCCGTGAGCACGGTGCGGATTTCGTCTTCGCCCCAGGCCTCGAACGGCTCCTTGCCCACCAGGTGCTGGACCTCGAACTGCTCGAAAAGCAGAAACATCATCTCCCGGAGATCGGCTTTGTAACGGTTGATGGTCTGGATGGGCTTGGACACGATGTGGCTCCTCGGCGTGACGGGGAACGAGCACCCCGCGCGCCCGCGGATAGCGGCATGGCGGACGGGGTCGTTCTCCGAATGAATGTTCATTCAGTGTAGATCAACGAATCGTCGGCGCCAAGGGGGCGATGGCTCGCTCCGCATGCCTGCGGCGTGGCTACGGCCGGCGTTTGGAGAGGCGGGCGCGCTCGAGCAGGTTGGCCATGGTGTCGGTGGCCTGGCGCAGGAAAACCACTTCTTCTTCGAGCAGCGGACTGACGCGCGCGATGGCGAGCACGCCGAGTGCATTGTCACCGCAGCGGATCACCAGCTCGGTGCGGCGGGAGAGATCGGGGCGGGGCAGCCAGGCGCGCACGTAGCTCTCGAGGTCGAGGCCTTCGCCGCGCCAATAGTCGGTGGCTTGGCCCAGGCTGTCGCCGAGCCAGCGCCGCTGCTCGGCCGTGACCGAGAAGCGCTCCTGGAACGGTCCCGCGGCGGCGTGCCCGTACCGCGACAAGATGGGCACGTCGGCCAGGACGTTGAACCAGACGCCGTCGCACTCGAGCAGGCGGTGCACCTCGCTGCAAAAATCGAACAGCTCGGCGGCGATGGCTTCGGGGCCGGTGGGATTGGCGCCAAGGCCGGCTCGGGCGAAATCGAGTGCAAGCTGCTGCAGCTCGACCCGGCGGACTTCGGCTCGGCGATCGTGCACGAGCAGGGCGCGGTGGCTGGATTCTGCGCGTTCCACCTTCTGCTCCAGACGAGTGCCGGAGTGACCACTCGGGCGTTCGCTGTCCTGCGTCGTAACCTTTGGCTCGTCGAGGTGCTGGACGATCTCGAAGCGGACCGGGATCACGCTGCCGGAAGGGCCACGCAGCACCGCCGTAGCGCTGGCTTCTTCGGTGAGGTTGGGCGTGCTCTCGGGCCGGTGCGATTCCAGCAGCGCGAGTGGGTGCGGCGGCACGAAGATGCCGTCGATCGAGGTGCCCACGATGCTGCCGCGCTCGGCGCCGACCATCGTTTCGAGTGACTCGCTCGCGTAGCTGATACGGCCGGTGATGGCGTCGTACAGGGCGACGCCGGTGCCGGACCGGTCGATCGCGTGGGCGAGGCGACCGCGGTCGGCAGCAAGTGCTTTTTTCTCCGACAGATCGCGAAAGGTGGCGAGCCAGTTGGTCTGCACGCCGGTCGAGTCGGACAGGGCAGTGAAGGTCACGTCGACCGGGCGGAGCGCGCCGTCTTTGGGACCGAGGGCTAGCTCGCCGCGAGCCACGAGAGACGAGCGCGCCGCGTTCTCGAACTTGGTGAGACCGAACTCGCCCGGCGCTTCGACCCGGAACACGTCCGAGAACAGCTCGCCCTCGACGTCTTCGGCGTCGATGGTGAGAAGGTCTTCGGCTGCAGAGTTAATGTATACTACACGGTTCTCGAAGAGCGGTGCCTTGGCGTCGAAAACGGCGACGGCGTCACTGACGGCGTCGAGCGCCGAGAGCAGCAGACGGGCGCGGGGGCCGCCGTGACCGGGCAGCGATTCGCTGCGCAGATCGTGCTCGGTACGCGGCAAGACGATGCCGGGGGCGCCGGCCCACGGCTTGGAAACGAGGCCCTCGAGCACGGACGGCAGCACCGGCTGCGAAAACAGGAAGCCCTGCACGCGGTCGGCGCCGAGCTCGCGCAGCTCGGCGAGCTGCTCGTTGTTTTCCACGCCTTCGGCGACGACGGCAAGGCCAAGTGCATGCGACAGGTCGATGACCGCTTCGACGATGGCGGCGTCCGCCAAGGAGGAGCCGACGCCCGACACGAACGAGCGGTCGATCTTGACCCAGGTGATCGGCAGCCTGCGCAGGTACGTGAGCGACGAGTAGCCGGTGCCAAAGTCGTCCAAGGCGATTTCGATGCCGAGACGGCGCAGCTCGCGCAGGATGGCGCTGCCGCGCACCATGTTCTGGATGACGGTGGACTCGGTAACCTCGACACCGAACAGGTGCGGGTCGACGTTCCAGCGCGCCAGTGCGTCTTCGACCTCTTCGACGATGCGCGGGCCGTCACCGAGGCTGGCGGCGGCGAGATTGACCCAGACCTTGAAGGGGCGGTCGAAGCTGTCTTGCCAGCGCGAGAGCTGCTGGCAGGCGCGATCGACGACCCACGTGCCGAGCGGAACGATGAGGCCGGTTTGCTCGGCAAGTGGAATGAAGTCGCCCGGGGAGATCACGCCGTGCTCCGGATGATCCCAGCGGATCAGCGCCTCGGCGCCCATGACCACGCCGGAGCGTACGTCGATCTTGGGCTGGTAGCAGAGGTACAGCTGATCGCGCTCGAGCGCGGCACGTAGGTCTTCCGCGGTGAGGACCGGCTTGGGAGGGGCGGCGGGCGGCCGTGGCGGCGCGGCGATCCGGTGCGGGGTCATGGTGCGCCTGGGACGAGGCTCGCTCGGGCGTAGCGTACCCGGCTGCGTGGCAAACTCACCGCTCTGCGGAACGGGCGGCGCGGTGGGGGTGGTGGGCGTGGCGTGCGCGCCAGCCGCGATGGTATGGGC
>JAYUXI010000545.1:0-7437 GCA_043753085.1 Myxococcales bacterium
CGGGCCTGGTCGTTCAGGTGCCGCCGCCGTCGCGGGATGCAGGGCTGCAGCAGGTGCCGCCGCCACCACGCTCGCAGCCCACCCCCGGCGCCGCGGAGCCCTCGGTCGCGCGCTGCGCGGAGCAGCTCGTCGGCAACATGCTGGACGGCCGCTTCATCGTCGACGGCGTGCTCGGCGAGGGCGGGATGGGCACGGTGTATTCTGGCCGCGACCTCGTCGACAGCCGCCGCGTCGCCATCAAGATCCTGCGTGCGGACTTCCTTTCCGACTCCGAGATCGTGCAGCGCTTCCTGAACGAAGCGCAGGCCGCCTCGCAAATTGGAAGTCCGCACATCTGTGGTGTCTTCGGCGTCGGCGGCGCACCGAACGGCGCCGCCTACTTCGTCATGGAGTTTCTCGACGGCAGCAGCCTTTCCGGCATTCTCCAGCGCGAGCGCGTCGTCGCCATCCGGCGCATCTTGCGCATCGGCCAGCAGATTGCCTCCGGGCTCTCCACCGCGCACCAGGCGGGCATTATCCACCGCGACCTCAAGCCCGACAACATCATGCTGATCGAGCGCAACGGCGAGCAGGAATTCGTCAAGATCGTCGACTTCGGCGTCGCCAAGATTGCCAGCTCGCACTCCAAGCTGACGCGCGCGGGCAGCGTGTTCGGCACGCCGCAATACATGTCTCCCGAGCAGGCCGCCGGCGCCGTGGTCGACGCCCGCGCCGACATCTACTCGCTCGGCATCATCTTGTACGAGATGGCGGCGGGCTGCGTCCCGTTCGACGACGAGAACATGATGAACGTGCTCACGCACCAGATGTTCCGCGATCCCCTCGCCGTGCGCGACGTGGCGCCCCAGGTGGTTCCGGTAGAGTTCGACGCGATCGTCCGCAAGTGCCTGCAGAAGGATCCGAAGCTGCGTTTCGAATCCATGCAGGAGCTCGCAGACGAGCTCGAACGCACCGGCCGCGTGCTGCCGAGTGGCCAGTTCGAAACCGTCATTCCCGACTCGAAGCGGCCCATCACGGACCAAGCCGCACGGGGACTTTCGGCCACCGTGCTCGGGTTGCCGCGAGCGCACGGTCCCGGCCACTTGCGCGTCTGGGTGGCAGGGGCGCTAGCGGCCCTTACCGTGGTCGGTGTCGTCGTCTACGCGCGCGACGCCACCCGCGAGATGACCGCCGAGATGCCTGCCGTCACTCCCACAGTCGAGCCACCGCCAGCGGCTCCGAGCCGCACCGTCACGCTCGAGGTCACGCCGGCCACGGCGGTCGTGACTCACGACGGCGTCGAGCTACCCGAGACCACCGTGGGCTCCGACCGCGTCGTCACGCTCGTCCTGGCGGCGAGCGAAACCGCTTCCGTCCACGTCACCGCACCTGGATACTCCGACCGGACCGTGGCGGTCGGGCCCGAGCTTGGCCCCCGAGTCCGTGTCCCGCTCAGCCCTCGACCGTCCGCAATCGGCTCGGCCTCGCCCGAGCCGCGCCTCGCCCATCCGACCAAAACGCGCGTGCGTCTCCCCGCTCCCGCCGCGGCGGTGCCGGCAAAACCGCCTGCGGCCGCCGCCCAGGCCAAGTGCAACCCGGGCAGCCCGGGAGTCGACGTGTTCGGCAAGTGCGTGCGCTGACGCCGCTCCTGGAGTAAGGCCGCCCACTCATGCCTTCAGACGTCAAGCGCGCCGACCGCGTTGCACCCCGGATGCGCCGCGAGATTTCCGAGATGCTCGCCCACGAGATCAACGACCCCCGCGTTCGCGGCGTGGTGATCACTCGCGTCGAGGTCACCGGTGACTTGCAGTTTGCACGTGTTTTCTTCCGACTCATGGCCGGCGGGGAAGATCTGGCCAAACAGCAGGACGCCGAGCGCGGGCTCACCAGCTGCGCGGGCAAGGTGCGCAAGGCAGTGGGCCAACGCATGACGCTGCAAAAAGCGCCGGAGCTCCGCTTCCTGTACGACGACGGCCAGGACGCGCGCACGCGGGTCGAAGAGCTGCTCGAAGAGATTCGCGTCGACGTTCCGCTTCTTGACGAGCCCCCGAAGTCCTAAAGCCGCTCGACGTACCAGGCGCCGCGCCAGTACACGAGGCTGGCCAGGTCGATCACGGTCTCCTTCGCGTCGCCAGGCGCCTGCGCCACGGGCCGCGCGTGCAGCTTCGTGCGTTCTACGCGCCAGAACGAACTGCGCCAGCCCTCGCGTTCGCGCCCGGCGACGAGCGCCATCGGCTTGGGCACGTCGAGGGACACGAACGCCAGCTCGATGCGCTTTTGCTTCCGATGCAACCTGGCCAGCGCCTTCTTGAACGCAGCATCGACGCCGCGATCCCACGTCCGGGCGAGGTCTTTGGTCGCGTAATCCTCGGCGTAAGCCTTGCGAGGGAGCTGCACGTCGTGGCAAAGCGCGGGATCGTTCGTACCGATGGCGTCGAGCAGGTGCCGCAGGCGACGAGTGAAGTCGGCATCGAAAGCGGGCGCGGGCGGCATGCTCGGATCGGCCGGCGGGGCCTGCACGACCTGCGCGTCCGCGACGGCGGCGTCGACCGGAGCGATGGATGCGTCTTGCACGCTGCTGTCGTAGTGAGATTCGACGATGGCTTCGTGCGCAGGACAGCCGACGACGACGCTGGCCAGCGCAGCCAGCGCAGCCAGCGCGAGGGCCGCGGGGCGCGCGAACGCCCGCATCACGCCAACGACGGCAGCGTGACCACCTCGATGTGGAGCACTTCTTCGAACGCACGGATCTCGTGCAGGCAGGCTTCGGTGGGGCGCGACAGCAGCTTCAGCTTCACCGACGACGCCGTGGCGCTTTCGAAGACCGTATTCGTGATCTCCTCCACGTTGATGTCGTGGCGCTTGATCACCGACAGCACGTTGGCCAGGGTGCCGACCTTGTCTTCCATGCGGAGCATGAGCAGGAAGCGCGCGGCGCTGGCATGCGACACGTTGACGAGGTTGGGGACGACCCCCTCGAACAAGAACGACCGGATGACCCGCGCGGCTTCCGCCGCCACGGCGAGCTGCGCTTGGTCGGTGGAGGCCGCGATGTGCGGCGTGCCGTACATGAAGCCGCCCGTGGCGGAAGGCTCGCCTTGGAAGAGATCGGTGACGTACACCTTTTTTCCCTTGGGCTCGTCCGGATAGACGTCGACCGCGGCGCGGAGCCCGCGCTCGCGCACGGCGGTGAGCAAGGCCGCGTAGTCCACCAGGTCGGCGCGGGCGAAGTTCAAGAACATGGCGCGCGGCGGCAGGGCTGCCAGCACCTTGTCGGAGACGATGCCGCGGGTGCGCTCGGTGAGACGCAGGTGCACGCTGAGGATGTCGGATCGTTTGGCGAGCTCCTCGACGCTGGCGGCGTAGCCGACGCCGAGCTCGGCGGCCTTGGCCGGTGTGAAGTTGCGGTTCCACGCGATGCAGTTCAGCCCGAAGCCCTTGGCGCGGAGCGCCACCTCGCGGCCGATCGCGCCCATGCCGAGGATTCCGAGGGTCTTGCCGTACAGACCCTCTGCCTTCACGTATTCGCTGCGCTCCCAGCGGCCGCCGCGGAGCGAGGTCACTGCGTCTGGAATGCGTCGATCCAGGGCGAGCATCATGCCCATTACCAGCTCGGCCACGGCCGATCCGTTCTTGCCTGGGCAGTGGGCGACGTAGATGCCGCGCTGCGAGGCGGCCTTCACGTCGATGGTGTGGTGCTCGGCGCCAGCGCGCACGATCAAGTTGAGGTTTTTCGCCTTGGCGATGGCCTCACCCGTGACAGGGGTGGATCGCACGACGAGAATTCCGAATTTGTCGAGCGTGTTCTCGAGCGTCTCCTTGGTGAGCTCCGGCTCGTAAATGACCTCGACTGGCAAGGCGCGGAGTTCTTCGATGGCACGGGGATGAAGCTTGTCGGCGATCAGGAGGCGCATGGAACGCGCACGGTAGCGTTGCTCGCATCCTCATGGAATCCCAAACTCTATCCGATGCGTTGGAGCGTGCCGCCGTGCCGCAGGGCAGGCTTGCCGTCGAGCTCTACGAGGTACGGGGCGAGGGCGGTCTGCGCGTGCCGAGTGAACTTGGCGTCGAAGGTGCCATTCTTCACCTTGGTGTACAGTGCACCGTCTTTGCCGAGGCGCGTGTTGGCGGCGACGAGCGCTTCTTCGCTGCCGTCGCTGAGGGTCAGGGTGATGTTTCCTTCGCGCTCGGCGAGCTGCCGCACGAAGTAGGGGGCATCTTCGACCGTGAAGTAGCTCCAGTCGAGGCCGTTGGTGAGGATGAAGCGGCCATCGTCGGGGTGGCGGGCAATCCAGCGGTGGAACGCTGCGGAGAGCTTGTGGTGGTCGAACGCGGCGCCGTCCTGCGAGAAGCGGCCCTCGGCGTCGAGCACGATGCGACTCTCGCGCGAGCGACCGGGCGGGGGAGGTGCACGGTAAAACGCCTCTCGTTCCGCGGGGGTCGGGTCTGGGCCGAGCCCCGCGGCCTGGACCGGCGCGGCCGCGGTGTCGGCGTCGAGGAGGTGTTCCGGAAACGCGGCGGGCGGTTTTGTCATGGCTGGGCTTCCTTGGACGAGCGCGTCGGCTTATGTGTGCCGCGGCTTAACAATTCGGGGAATGCTTTCCTGTTGACCCCAGTCGAGCCCGCTCATCAGTAGCCACGTCACGACGCGGTGCACCCTGGCGCGACCGATTACGCGGTCGTCCGACTCCAGCTCCGCCCCACTTCCAAAGTCGGTACAGCCAATGCGAAAGCCTGAAAAGATCAAACCGCACCAGGGGAAGCTCGGCATCTTGCTGCCCGGCATGGGCGCCGTGGGCACCACCTTCATCGCCGGCGTGCTGCTGGCTAGGCGTGGCCTGGGCGAACCGATCGGCTCGCTGACGCAGATGGACACCATCCGGCTCGGCAAGCGCACCGACAAGCGCAACCCCAAGGTCAACGAATTCGTGGACCTGGCGCCCCTCGCCGACCTCGTCTTCGGCGGCTGGGACATCTTTCCCGAGAACGCCTACGAAGCCGCCGTGCACGCCGCCGTGCTGGATGCCAAGCACCTCGATCCCATCAAGGACGAGCTGTCCAAGATCGTGCCGATGAAGGCCGCCTTCGACCCCACCTACGTGAAGCGCCTGCACGGCACGCATGTGAAAACCTATGCCACCAAGGCCGAAGCAGTCGAGCAGCTCCGCGCCGACATCCGCAGCTGGAAGCAGGACAACGGCTGCGATCGCGTCGTGTGCGTGTGGACCGGCAGCACCGAGATCCACATCCTGCCCACCGACATCCACCAATCGGTGAAAGCTTTCGAGAAGGGGCTCAAAAATAACGACCCCAGCATCTCGAATAGCCAGCTTTACGCCTGGGCCTGTCTCCAGGAAGGCGTGCCGTACGCAAACGCGTCTCCGAACCTCTCCCAGGACTTTCCGGCGGCCGACGAGCTTGCGCGCGAGATGCAGGTTCCACTCGCCGGCAAAGACCTGAAGACCGGCCAAACCTGGCTCAAGACCGTGCTGGCGCCTGGCATCAAGGCCAAGAGCCTCGGCCTGGCTGGCTGGTTCTCGACCAACATCCTGGGCAACCGCGATGGCGAGGTGCTCGACGATCCGGACAACTTCAAGACCAAGGAGCACAGCAAGCTCTCGGTCCTCGACAGCATCCTGCAGCCCGAGCAGAACCCCACGCTCTACGGCAACATTCACCACAAGGTCCGTATCGAATACTACCCACCTCGCGGCGACCAAAAAGAGGGTTGGGACAACCTCGACATCGTTGGCTGGCTCGGTTACCCGATGCAAATCAAGGTGAACTTCCTCTGCCGCGACTCGATCCTGGCTGCGCCGCTGGTGCTGGACATCGCGCTGTTTTTGGACCTGGCCAAGCGCTCCGGTTTCCAGGGCGTGCAAGAGTGGATGAGCTTTTTCTTCAAGAGCCCCCTGCATGCCGCCGAAGTAAAACCCGAGCACGATCTGTTCGTACAGATGATGAAGCTGAAGAATACGCTGCGCTGGATGATGGGCGAGGACGTCATCTCCCACCTCGGCCACGAGTACTACGACTGATCGTGTCCGCGTCCCCGGATGTGGCGCACGAGGCTCGAGGCACCCGCCCTCGGGCTTTTTTTTTTGCGTGCAGCTGAACGTCCCTCCCTCGAGTGGCTACCAACCCATCATCCTCAATGCGCGCTGGCTCGACTGTAAAATTCTGGGTAGACCCGACCGCGAAGCTCTGCGTCGCGCACTTCCTCGTGGCCCGCGCAAACCCGGACAGGCGCGCGTTGCCGGACAGAATTCACGAGTCGCGGCACCGAAAGTCGCGACTGTCCGGCCCGCTCTCCCGCACGCGCGTCTTCTTGGCCGGCGCCGAAGCTTGGCCCACCCTGCGAATCGCCGGTATCCGTGCATGGCGGTTGCCTTGCCGCAGGGTACGTGCCGCCACGGCAGGCTTCGTGCAAGGGTGTATTGCATCGGAAGATGACGCAGGGGCTTGCCTTTGTTGAGCAGCGGCGCAATAAAAAACTCGGTCAACAGCTCGGCGCACTCGGCATCATCCCAAGGAGAGCCCACGTGGAACGATTTCTCAGCTTGCTTACCAACGCCACGCTCGATCCCCGGACCCGGGTCCTCGGGGCGCTTGGTCCCGCGATCGTTCTCTGCCTTTACCTGGTCGGCGCTCTCGCTTTCTACGTGATAGGCGGGCACCACCGGCGCTTCTTCGACCGCGAGCTCGAGGAGCGCACCACCGGCCTGTCCACCGTGACCATCCGGCGCTTTTTCGGCTGGCTCATGGCTCCCTGGATTCGCCTTCTCCTGAAGGTCGAATTGCCCCCGAATGCGATCACCACCGTGTCGCTCGGTTTCTCGCTCGCCGCCGGCGTCGCGCTCGCGGCAGGTCGGTTCTCGCTCGGCGGCTGGCTCTATTTCGCCGCCGGTTCGTGCGACTTCTTCGACGGCCGCATCGCCCGCGCTCGCAACATCGCTTCGCCCGCAGGCGCCGCCCTCGATTCCATCGTCGACCGCTACTGCGAGTCGGCCGTGCTGGTCGGGCTCGCCTGGTACTACCGCACCACCTGGGTGCTGTTTCCGGTCCTGTTGGCGGTTACCGGTTCACTGCTGGTCCCGTACGTCCGGGCCAAGGCAGAAGCCTCGATGGTCAAGCTCTCCGACGTGGGTTGGCTGCAGCGCCCCGAGCGAATCGTGATTCTCGGGAGCACCGTGGCCCTCAGTCCGTTGTTCGAAGTCATGTTCGCTCCGACCGACCGCCACCCCATGCACTGGCTTGCCGTTCTCGGCATCGTGGTGCTCGCCGTCGGTACCCAGATCACCGCCGCCCAGCGCACACGCCACCTTCTGCGTTTGCTCGCTGGCGACGGCTTCGACAAGCACGCACCGCCGCGCTCTGCGCGCGCGCTCGTTTCCAGCTGCGTGGCTACCGGGTCGGACGCGGCGGTGGTGGCTGCCTTCGGAATGATGATGTCGGCGG
>JAYUXI010000546.1:0-3036 GCA_043753085.1 Myxococcales bacterium
CGTCGGCGTTTTTGTCCTGCGCGAGGGCGCGCCACGAACCATGGCCGAAGCGTTCGTGTGCCTTGCGCAGCAGCGCTTGATCAGCGAGTGACGGGCGGCTCGATTGCTGGTGGTTGCCATGGCGCCTTGCGGTGCTCGTGTGGGTGCGCTGCCTTGGGGGCGTCGAGCCGTGCGAAGCAGCCGGCGCCGTGCGGATGATGCGGTAGCATCGTGTCGTGGCTCTCTTCGTTCCCAAGCTCGCTGCCCTGCGTTCGATCCTCGCGCCGACCGCGCTGGCTGTCCTGGTCGTGGCATTTTCGGCACCGTTCTGGAGCGCGTGCGCTACCCCCGAGCCCGAACGCTCGACGTACTTCGAACGCACCATCAGCCCCATCCTGCGTACGTCGTGCGTGAGCGCCAATACCGGCGCGTCTTGCCACGTGGCCGACGCGAAGGGCAACGCGTTCGGCAACCTCGACGTGTCCACGTACGAAGCCACCATCAAGCGGCGGGATCTGTTCTCGAACTACGGCGCCTACGGACAGCCGGCATTTCTGCTCAAAAACGTACCCAACCGCCAGCTCGAGGTGCAAACCTTCGACGGCACGCGCACCGTCGTCACCACCGACATCAAGCATGCGGGCGGGCTCATCTTCGACCCGCAGGCAAGCGGATACCAGACGCTGCGGCGCTGGATCGAAAGCGGCGCCACCGAGAACAACGGCGGCGCGCCGCCCAAGGCCTTGAAGAAGCAGCCATGCTCGACCGCGATCCCTGCGCGCGCTGGCTTCGATCCGTCGGTGGACCCAGCCCGCGCGGACTTCGCCACCTTCCGGGCCGCCGCCAATCCCGTGATCCAGGGCTCCTGCTCCGCCGGCAACTGCCACGGCACCGAGGCCAACGAGCTCTTTCTCGCCTGCGGCAACACGCCGGAGGAAGTGCGCTGGAACTACTTTGCCGCCAGAGAATACCTCGGTCAAACCGCCGAGGTCAGCGAGCTGTTGCGACGTCCGCTCGATGCCGCGCGCGGTGGCAGCTTCCACGAGGGCGGCGTCGTCTTCGAAAACTCGGACGACGCCGGCTACCAGGGGCTGCTGCGATGGGCCACCGAGCACGGGCCGCTCGATGCGGGCGAGATCTCGCCCGAGCTCCGCTTCTTCGCCAACCGCGTGCAGCCGGTCTTCGTGAAGAAGGGCTGCATGATGCTGCACTGCCACTCGGCGTCGATGTTCCACGACCTGCGCATCCGCGGCGGTTCCGGCGGCAGCTTCTCGCTCTCGGCCACGCGCAAGAACTACGAGCTCACGCTCCTGCAGCTCGATCTGGAATCCGACGATCCCGCGGCCAGCCGGCTGATGCGCAAGAACCTGTACCGCCCCGAGCTGTTCCCGGGCGGTGAAGGAATCACCCACCGCGGCGGCGCGCTATTCGAGGACTTCAAGGCGCAGCCCGCCCGCCCCGAGCTCTGCGACGTTGCGGTTCCGCCGTACGACTACGACGCCGGAAACCTCGACGAGATCCCGGGCTACTGCGTCATGCGCGAGTGGCTCAAGCGTGAACGCGCGTCGCGTGGGCTCTCGCCGCTCTCGGCCGTCGTGTACGTGTCGCGGCCGCTCTCGAACGCGGGGGATCGCGTGCAGGACTTCGACGTGTTCATGCCCGGCGCCGAGCTGCATCTGGCCCAGGCCGCGGTCGACGCCACGGGCGGCCTCACCGTCTCGGGCGACGTCGTCTTGAACGACGGTTGCGGCCTCGGCGCCAGCGCCGACATCCGGCGGCCTGCCGTCTCGTGGGACGGCAGCAAGATCGCGTTTGCGGCGCGCACCAGCGAAGGCGAGCCGCTGCAGATCTACGAGGCCAACGCCGACGGCAGCGCGTGCGCGAAGCAGGCGCTGATCGGCAGCACGCCGAACGAACAGAACGGACTGCTCGTGCACAACTTCGATCCGGCGTACGGCCCGCCCAATGCGAGTGGCGGTTCGCCGCTCGTGTTCGCGTCGACGCGCGGCAACCTGGTGCCCGGCAACACCGATTACGCCGGTCCGCAGCGCACGCCCAGCGATCCAGGCAAGCCCAACGCCAACCTGTACGTGCTCGAGAACGGCCAGGTGCGCCAGCTCACCTTTTTGCTCAACGTCGAACGCGAGCCGTCGTTCATGATCGACGGGCGCTTGATTTACACCGTCGAAAAACGCAGCCGCGATTTTTACCAGCTGGCCCTGCGCCGTCAGAACCTCGACGGCGGCGACTACCACCCGCTCTACGCGCAGCGCGGCAGCATTGGCCACCACCAGGCCTCGTCGGTCGTCGAAACGGCGGACAAGGACTTCGTCGCAATCTTCAGCGAGCCCGGCGTTCCGCATCGTGGCGGCACGCTCGGCATCATCAACCGCTCGCTCGGAATCGATTTCCGCAGCACCGATCCCGCGGACTACCCGGTCGACAAGACCGTCCTCGATCCCGCAGCCCCCCGTTCGGTCGATTCCAACTTCTTTCTGCGCTCGCTTTCGTTCGCCGACGCCTCCGTTTCGGGCACGCCCGGCACGGCCACCACCGGCCTGTTCGCCACGCCAGCGCCTCTTCCCAGCGGCAAGGTGCTGGTCTCGTTCGGGGCGGCCAGCGATCCGGCCACCTTCGACGGCGACTACGACGTCTTCGTGTTCGATTCACGCACCGGGCAGCGTACGCGCTTGCTCGGCACCGCGGGTCGGGCCGACATGGAAGCGGTGGCCGTCTATCCCAAGGCGGGCCGCTCCGTATTCGTGTCTCGCGTCGACGAGCCGAACGGCTTCTCGCGTCCCGGTCCCGGAACCGAAGCCGACGTCACGGTGCTGAGCATGCCGCTGCTTTCGTCGTTGCTCTTCCAGAATACACCCACGGGCCGCACGCTGGAGGCCGCCATCGGCAGCTTCGGCGTCTACGAGGAGCTGCCGCCTCCGCTCGACGTCGCGAGCTACGGCGCAGGTGGCAGCGCACTCGTGCAGGATGCATTCGGCCAGGCCGTGCTCCGGCGTCGCTTGCTCGGCACGGTCAACGTCGAGACCGACGGATCGGCGC
>JAYUXI010000547.1:0-3035 GCA_043753085.1 Myxococcales bacterium
GTCGCGGCGGAGGAACGTCTGGTCGAGGTCTTCGGTCGCTCGCCCGGCGTGCGCGCCAACGACGGCATCGTGCCGCTGCGCTCGCAGATCTGGGGCGACATCGCCTGGGCCGGGTACGCCGACCACCTCGACGTGCTCGGTCATTACGGCGGCGGGACAGCCGCCGTGGCCATCACCCCGGCCCCGATCACCGGCGGCGCCCCGGCCGTCGTGCTGCACCGCGACTGGCTGCACAGCGGTGCCGGCATGACCGACGCTACCTTCCTCCTCATGATCGAGGCGCTCGTGGCCGGCATGCTGGCGTGAGGCTGCTGCTCGTCACCCAGGACTTTCCGCCGGATCGCGGCGGCATCCAGACCTACTGCCACGAGCTGGCGCTGGGCCTCGGCCGCCTCGGTCACGAGGTGCGGGTGATCTGTCCCGACGTCGGCGCGCGCCACGCGGCCGACGTCGAGCTCCCCGTGCGTCGGCTGCACGGTCCCGGATCGTGGCTGTTCTTGCCGTGGGCCGCGCGGCTCCGCGGCCTGTTGCGCGCGCATCGGCCTACCCACGTTTTGTACGGCCAGTGGCAACTCGCAGTCCTGGCTCGGCCCGGGGTGCCCACGGGATGCCTGGTGCACGGGCGCGAGCTGCTCACGTCGGTGTTCGACCCGCTGACGCCATGGCTTCTGCCCCGCACCTTCGCGCATGTCGACGTCGCCTTTCCGGTGAGCCGGCACGTCGAGGATCTACTCCGGGCGCGCGCGCATCCGCGGCGGGTGGCGCGGGTGGCGCCGGGCGTGGATCCGGTCCGGTTCGCGCCGTCGCCGCGGCGGGCCGAGCTGCGGCAGGCGCGTGGTCTCGGGCGCGAACACGTCGTGCTGCTGGGTCTCGGGCGGCTCGCGGCGCGCAAGAATTTCGACCGGGTGGTTGCGTGCATGCCCGCGCTGCGCGCAGCGCGGCCGGAGGTGCGACTGGTGCTCGGCGGCAGCGGTCCGCTCGAAGCCGCCCTGCGCGCCCAGGTCGACCGGCTCGGAGTCGCGGACGTGGTGCAGTTTCTCGGCGACGTGCCCGACGCCGAGCTGCCCGACGCCTACGCCCTCGGCGACGTCTTCGTGCTGCCGAGCCGCGGCGGCCTGCGTGACGTCGAGGGGTTCGGCATCGTGTTTCTGGAAGCGGCGGCCTGCGGGCTGCCGGCGGTGGCCACGCGTGCCGGCGGCATCGAGGACGCCGTCCGCGACGGCGAGACCGGTCTGCTGGTGCAAGCAGACGAGCTCGAAGCGGCGCTGCAGCGATTGGTGCAAGATGCATCGCTTCGTGCCCGACTCGGAACGAGCGCGCGCGCGCGGATCCTGGCCGAGCTCACCTGGGATCACACCGCCCGCGGCATCGAGCGTGGGCTTCAGGGCTTCAGCGCCGAGGCATAGAACCCGCGGTACCGCGCCCGCAACGCCGCGGCCGAATGCTCGCGTTCGAACAACGTCCGGGCCCTTGTTCCGAGCTCGCCTACGGGCCGCGCGGCAAGCTCCTGCACGGCCGCCACCAGCGCCGCCACCGATGCGTCGCGTGCCACGACGCCGCACCACGCGTCGGGCGCATCGGGAGGCGAAGCGAGCTCTTCGAAAACGCCACCGGGCACCACCAGCGCCGGCCGTCCCTGGGCCATGCCGCGCAGCACGGCGAGCTCGACGGGCTCGTCGGCGTCGCGGCCGAGCGGCACGGCGCCCGCCGCCATGACCGCATCGAAGTCGAGCGCGCGCTCGGTGTCGTCGCCGATGACCAGATCGGCGACCTCGCGCAGGGCCTGGACCACCACGCCGTCCTGATGCGGCGGCACGCCGACCAGGTGCAGACGCAGGCGCGCGCCGCGCTCGAGTGGGCGCAGCGGCTCGCCCGCCTGCTGGGGCGGCAGCGCGGTGGGGGCGAGTGCCATCTTCGGAGCGAGCAGCGGCACGCCGCGCAGCAACCCGCGCCGCACGCACTCGCTGGTGGCGACGAAGAGCCGCGTTCGTTTCAGCTCGAAGCGTTGTGTGAAGTGGGCGATTGGATGGGCGAGGCCGCCGGTGTCCACGCCGCGTGCCGAGGCCAGCGTGCGGACGAACGGAACGGAGGCCCTGTGCGCCACTGCGGCGGCGACGCCGGCGGCCCGGGCGTCGTGCGCGTGGATCAGATCGGCGTGCGTACGCGCGGCGATCTCGCCGAGCCAGCGCCCTGCCACGAACGCAAACGGCCACAGCGCCGACGCGGCGGGCTGCTCGCGGGAGAATACATGCAGCTCGCACGCGGCAAAGTACGCAGCCAGCGCGGGGTCTTTGTGGACGATCGCGACCTTGTGCACGAACGTGGGATCGGGATCGGAAGCGAGCAGCGCAAGCTGCCGCGCGGCCAAGCCGAGATCGGGCTCGGCGACGACGTGCAGGATGGTTTTGGGGGGGGCACTCACGACAGCGCCGCCTGCGTAGGCCCGTGGGCGGGCACGAGCTCCCGCAGCTTTTTGCGGAGCAGCCAGGCGAAGATCAGCGCCACGGCCGTGTGCGTAGTCGACGTGGCGAGCGCTACGCCTTCGAGGCCAAGCGGTCCCACGAAGAGCGAGTTGAGCACCAGGTTGGTGGTGGCGTTGAACAGACCGAGCCGCACCAGGATGCCGCTGTTTTGCAGCGCGACGTGGGCGCGGCCGAGCACGAGCAGGGCGCCGAACGGAGCGAGGCCGACCAGGTGGTACGGGAGGATCTGCGCCATCTTCACCACGCCGGCGTGGTCCATCGCGCCGCGGTGGAAGGCGAGCTCGAGCAGCGGATAGCGCACCACGTGGAGCAACACTGCCGCGCCGACCAGCAGCGTGAAGACCACGCCCAGGGTCTTGTGCACGGTGAGCCGAAAGCGCTGGACCGATTCCTCGGACTCGAGGCCGGCGTGACGGATCTGGGCGAGATGGGCGAGCAGCACGGGCAGCAGCGCAGCTTGCACCAGCGACGTGGGCACGGTGGCCACATCGTTCGAATAGCGCAGCAGCGTGCCACCACCGACCACGCCAGCGAACGCGGCGACGAACTGAT
>JAYUXI010000548.1:0-17220 GCA_043753085.1 Myxococcales bacterium
GCGCAGGTCGGCCACCACGGCCGCGTGCTTGGCGTCGCGCGTGGCGAGGTCGGCAACCGCCGGGGACTCGGGCCAGTGCGTCAGCGGCACGACCGCGCCAGTCACGTCGAACGCGAAGGGTGCTCGCCCGGTCTCCTGCGCCACGATCGCGTCGAGCCCAAGCAGCACGCGCGGAGTGCCCACGAACTCGAAGAGGCGGCGCGGGCGGTCGAGCCAGCTTGGTGCGTGCCACAGCTCGCGGCCGACCACGAAGAGCCAGCCACCGCCCAGTCGCTCCGGCACGGCCACCGTGCTCGCGAGCGCCGAGCCCGTGGGCGCGCCGCCGGCTTCGGAGCCCGCCGCGCTCGTGGCGACCAGGTAACGCGCAGAGTCCGGCAGCGACTCGCCGCCGCGGAGCAGGAGGCGCATGGCGCCGTGGGTGGCGACGACGCCCTGCTCGGTCGTGCCGACCACCGTGACGCGCGCCGGCGCGCGGGGAAAGTAGCGAGGCAGCGCCGCGCCGGCTGCGAAAGTAGGTGCGGCTTGCACCGAAAGCGCGGGAGCCGGAACGGTGGGCGGCGCGCCGAGCTGGCATGCTGCCGCAGCGAGGCCGATGCCGAAGGTCGCGACGCGCACGCCCTCAGCCTACGCCATGGCCGCCGAGAACTAGGCCTGGATCTGTGCCCCGCAGTAGCGTCCGACGGGTGAAGCCATCCATCGTTCTCGCCGCGCTTGCCTGCTCGCTTTCCCTCGGATCACTGGGAGCATGCTCCGGTGCACCGATGGGTGCGGCCAAGGCCCAAGAGGTGGCCCACGACTTCAACCTCAACACGCGGTTCGGTCGGATGGAGCTCGCCGCCGAGAGCATCGACCCGAAGGTTCGCGAGAAGATCCTGCAGGCCCGTCGCAAGTGGGGTGGCGACGTACGGCTCGCCGACATGGAGCTGGCCGGGATGAAGTCGCTCGACAAGTCGAACGACGACGTCGACGTGTCGGTGCGCATCGCGTGGTTCCGCCCCAACGAGGGCGATCTAAAAAACACGCTGCTCGTGCAGCGCTGGCACGGCACGCGCGGCGACTACAAACTGGTCGAGGAGCGCCGCGTCGATGGCGACGTGGGGCTCCTCGGAGAGTCGACGGCTTCGCGGGCGCCCACGGCCGAAGAAGCACCACCTGCGCATTTCCCGACCGTGCGGCTACGTGGCAACACGCTGCAAGACTGAGTGTGAGTCACCGAAGCACTCACCCACTCTTCCCTTTGCGATGGAGCCGGGTCCACCAGCGTTACCATCGCAGCGCGTCGCTCCGGAACTCTCAGACGGTCTTGGCGGCGGCCGGCTTCTTTGCGGCGGTCTTCTTGGCCGTGGTGGCCTTCGGCGCCGTGACGGCTCGGCGGGCCTTGAGGCGCGCCTTGAGCTTGGCCTGGGCCTTCTTGCGGTTCATTTTCTGCGAGCTGCGGCTGTCGTGCTTTCCCATGAGGCCGAGCATCCTGGCGGACCGTGCATCCCAGGTCAAGTCCTGGGCTGCCCCATGGCCACTTGACTCGTCCGAAAAACCCTGTAGCTCAGGCAAGGGGGGTGTCGGGGGATGTCTACGAAACCAGGTTCGACGGTTCCGGAACGGGAGCCACCGGCCGCGGCGCGCGGCTCGGATTTTCGCGGCGTGAAACGTCACGCGGGCCCCCACCGGGTCTACGTCGAGCAGCGCGGCCGCGGCACCGACGTGGTGCTGCTGCACGGTGCCGCCATGGCGCCTACGCATCTGCGGCCTCTGGCCGACCGGCTTTCGTCGCGTTTTCGTGTGCTCACGGTGCACCGGCCTGGGTACGGGTGCAGTGATTCGGTGCGTCCTTACGAGTCCGAGGCCTGCCTCGAACGCATCGAGGCCGCGCTGGTGGCGCAAGAAGTCCAGCGGCCGTTTCTGGTCGGGCTCTCGGTCGGCGCGGACCAATGCATGGCGCTGGCGGTGCGGGGCCGGATCGACGCGCGCGGGCTCGTCTTGATCGGCTCGCCGCAATACGGCGGGGAAGCGCGGCGGGCCGCGCGGGCCATGGCGCGTACGCTGCGCGCCGGCGGCGACGTGCGCAGCGCCCTCACCGAACGCATGCTCGGGCCGCACTTCAGCGAAGACTGCAAATCCGTCAGCGAGGTGCGTGGCTGGCTGTCCTCGTGCCAGGGGCAAGATCTGGCCGACGAGCTCGTTGCCGTCGCAGACGAGTTCCACGATCACCGGGGCGAGATCGCTTCGCTCGGCATCCCGGCGCTTCTGCGGGTGGGCACGGCCGACCTCATGGCGCCGGTCGACTACCTGCGCAGTGCCCGCGAGCTCATGCGCAACTCACGAGTCGAAGAAGTGCCGGCCGCAGGCCACGCGCTCCTGCTCGAAGACTACGAAGCCACCGCTGCGTCGATCGAGCACTTCCTGCTCGAGCACACGTGCGGGCTGGCCGACTGAGCGGCGCGGCCGCTCACTGCGCGGGCGGCTCGAAGCACTGGCGGCAGCGGGCCTCGTAGGTGGCGGCGCCGCCGACGAACAGCTGGCCCTCCTGCGCCACCAGCCGCTGGGATCGACTCGCTTCGCCGCCGCATTGGGAGCAGACGGCGTGGAGCTTGGTCACGTACTCGGCGATGGCCATGAGCGCCGGCATCGGTCCGAACGGCAGGCCGCGGTAGTCTTGGTCGAGGCCAGCGCAGATCACGCGCATCCCGCGGGCGGCCAGCTCCTGGCAGGCGCCCACGATGGCCTCGTCGAAGAACTGCACCTCGTCGATGCCGACCACCGGGATTCGCCCGCCCTCGCCCCAGACTGAAAGCTCAACCAGAAGCTCCGCCGCATTGGCGACGGGAATTGCGGAGACCCCCTCGCCCTCGTGGGTGACTACTTTCACCGCGTCGTAGCGTTGATCGACCTTGGGCTTGAAGACCACGACTGGCAACCGGGCCAGGCGCGCGCGCTTGAGGCGCCGCAGCAGCTCCTCGGTTTTGCCGCTGAACATCGAGCCGCAGACCACCTCGACCGAGCCCCGTGGGTGCAGATATCGATCCCGGGTCCACCAGTTCAAGTGCTCGCCGCTGTCCGGACCCGCCATGGTGGCGTGCCCTAGCGCAGCTGGCTTGGATGTTCCATGGGCGGCGCGGAAAGGTCCTGCTACACTCCGACCGTGGACGTGGTGCTCCGAAAACTCGGCAAAGGCGGCCGGGCGGTCTCAGGCCGCCTCGTGCGGGCCCCTCGCAAGGGCTCGGTGGTGGTGATCGAGTTTCCGGACGGCATGCACGAATATGTCACCACGCCGGTCAAGCGCGTACTGCGCCTCGCGTCGCGCGAAGTCTTCTACATCGAGACCGCCAACAGCCGGTATCGCCTCGAAGTACGCAGCCGCCAGGATGCGGTGGCGGAGAGCGCCGGCTGAGCATTCGTTCGCTGCGCGCTGCGACGCAAACGTCGGCGAAGTCGAATCCGGAGTCCTGATCAGCGCCGCGCCACGGCGTGTGTCGCGCGGGTCCTGGCCGGCCTGCGCACCGTCGCCTTGGCCGCGGGCTTGGTCTCCTTGCGCGTGCTCTCGTGCCGCGACGTGCTGAGCGAGGGCGCCTTCACGCCGGCGGCGCCCTGCTTTGCGTAGTACGCGCGCAAAACCTCGCGAGCCACCACGTTGGCCTTCACCCTCCACACCGGGCCATTCACCACGAGCGCGGCGATGGCCACGCTCGGGCCTTCGCCGTCGACCGGCACGAAGCCGGTAAACCACGTGTAGTATCTCTGCTTCTCGGCGTCCGTCAGCGTGCCGGTCTTGCCCGCCACGTGCAGACCCGGCAAAAACGGGTGGCCGTCGAGATCGTGGAAGGCGCGGGTCGACGTGCCTTCGGACACGGTGGTCATCATCATCTCGGTCACGGCGGCGGCCGTGTCTTTGCCCATCACGGGCACGGTCTCGGGCTCGGCGGGCGCCGCGTAGATCTCATGGCCATCGGGCGCCGTCACGCGCGACACGATGCGCGGTCGAATGCCCTCGCCCCCTCGCGCCAGGGTGGTGCTGATCCAGGCCGCGTGCACCGGGCTCAGGGTCGTGTTCCAGAAGCCCGCCGCGGTGCGCGCGTAGCCGAGGGAATCGGCGGGGAGCTTCAGCTGACTGGGGGCGACCGGCACGTCGAACGGCAGGACGCTGCCGTACTGCAAGCTGCGCGCGGTTTTTTCCAGGACCTCGGGCTTGAGGTCGGCACGCGCCAGCCGCGCGAACACCGTGTTGAGGCTGCGCCCCATGGCGCCTGCCAGGCTCGCGCAGTACTTGTCCCGCTTGGGATTGGGCTCGAGGTCGGTCGCGCTGATGCTGTGCTCGCCACCGCTGTAACAGACCTGATCTTTCGGGCTGTGGTGGGCCTCGGCCACGAGCGCGGAGGCCGTGATGATCTTGAAGACGCTGGCGGACGGCGCGTCGGCGACGGCCGCGAGATCCCGGGTCGGCTTGCCTTCGAGGTAGTTGGCGTAGACCAGGACGCGTCCGGAGCGCGCGTCCATCAGCACGACGGAGGCCTCGGGGATCTCGTAGTGCTTCATCACCATCAGCGCCGAGCGCTGAACGTCCGGGTCGATGGTGAGCTCGGCGGTGCCTTCGGGAGTTGGCGCGAAGACGCGGGTGCCGTCCGTGGTGATCTTCGCCAGATCCGGGCGCGGCGGTTGCGCGGCGTTGCTCCAGCGCGGCGTTGCCTTCGACAACGACTCGAGCTCGACCCCCATGCCGAGGTCCGCGCCTTCGACGGCTGCGATCACGGCGGAAGCCGCTTCGGTGGCTGCCAGCGGCTGGGTCGGCGGTTCCGCTTCGCTGCGACACGCAAGCAGCGTGACGGCGAGGGCCAAAAAGGTCGATTGGGCCATGTCTCGGTTTGGCACGTGGCGGATGGCTGGGCCAAAAAACGAACCCACGGTATGACAACGCTCCCATGCCGAGGCTTCTTTCATCTGGACTGGTTTTTCTGAACCTCCTGGCATCCACCGCCCGTGCCGAGAGCGGCGCCACGGCGTTGCCCGCGACTGCGTACGAGCCTGCATTCGCGTTGCGGATCGTTCCGGCTACGGCGAAGACTCCGGCTCGCATCGCCTTTGCCAGCTGCCCCGCCGGGCCGTGCGCGGCACTGGCGACTTCGCCCTCGGTCGAAGTCGACGCGCGGTTCGACACGGCGCGCGCCGATCTGCAGCGCATCGAGACGTCCGCCGGCAAGCGGGTCGTGTGGCTGCGCATTCCCGAGCGAAGTGGCCCGCAGGCGTTCGAGGTGCTGCTTGCGCCGGGCCGCACCGCGCCGCTGTTTGCCGGGAGCACCAGCCCCGGCGCCGACGCGAACGCCACGACCGAGCGCGTGTTTCGGCGCGACGCGGGCGACGGCAAGACGTTGCTGCTCACGTCGACCACGCCGGCCGGCGGTGGCCTGTGCGGCGTGCCCAGCGCTCCGGGGCCGATTCGGGTCTGGACCGGCGACAAATGGACCTCGGCGGCGATCCGCCGCCTCGGCGCCGAAGAACGCAAACGTGCCGTCCCTCTCGCGGCCTCGCCCGGTCCCGAGGCGCCCGCGCGCCGCTACCTGCACCCGGTGGGCGGCAGCGACGACACCTTCGGCCGCGGCGCCGTCGACGGCGATCCACGCACGGCGTGGGTCGAAGCGCGCACGGGAGACGGCGCCGGCGAGTACGCGAGCTTCCGCATCGACCCGGCGCTGGCCGTGTCTGGAGTGCAGCTGCGGCTGGCGTCCCCCGCGAGCGGGCCTGCCTACGCGGCCCCGCGTTCGTTCTTCGTGCTCACGGACGCAGCGATTTACCGCGTCACCGCGCCGGATGCGCCGGATGCGCCCAGCCGCGCCCGTCCGGTCGACGGCGGCGTGCTGCAGGTCAAGCTGCCTGCGCCGGTGCACACGGCGTGCCTCAGCGTCGTGCTCGACGAAGCGGACGTCAACGCGCCGGAGCCGCGGAGCGTCGGCATCGCCGAGCTCGGCGCACGCACCGCCCTCGACGACCAGACGCCGGAGGCACTGGCGGCGCGGCTCGGAGATCCGGCCACGGCCGACGAAGCACTGGCCACGTTGCTCGGCACCCCGGGTGATCTGGGCGCCACCTGGAGAAAAGTGTATCCTGCACTTTCACGGGAGCGGCGGGCGCGGCTCGATGCGGCGTTGTCCGAGCGCGGCTGCGCGGAGGCCACGTCGCTCGCCGTGCTCGGTCTCGGCGACGCCGACAAGAACCTGCGCGAGCGTGCCGAGCGCAAGCTGGAGCAATGCCGGCGCGAGAGCGTGCCGGCGCTGCTGGCCACCCTCGACGATTCCCACGCGCCCCGCGCGCGCGAGGCTGGCCGACTGCTGGCGCTGCTCGCCCCGAGCGTGGCGCAGAAGGAGCTGCCGCCGCGGCTCGGTCACGAGTCCACCCGCGCTTCGTTCTGGCCGGCGCTGGCCAAAGCCTTTCGCACGGCCGACGTGGCCACGTTGCAGGCCGCGCTGGGCGCAGCGCCCACGCTCGCCGCCAAGCTCGACGCTGTGCTGGCCCTCGGCAATCGCGTCGGCGAGGTCGGCGCCGTCGCTCGCGCCGTGGTCCAGAGCGCCGCCGCGGCGCCCGAGCTCGCCACGCGCTTTCGCGCCGTCGAACCAGCCGTTCGCCTCGGTGAGCCCGACCTGCTGCGTGCGCTCGCCGGCGATCGCGAGCCATCGGTACGTCATCACGTGCTCGGCATCATGGCCCAGCAGTCGCGCGTGGCCGCGCTGGACCCAGCCGCGATCGCTGCCCTCGGGGACGAAAATCCGCGGGTACGCGCCGCCGCCGCGGACTACTTCCGTGCCCACGCCGGAGGGGTGGCCGCGGCGGAGCGTGCTCTGTTTCCCGCCACCAAGGATCCATGGCCATTCGTGCGCATGGCGTCCTTGCGCGCCATTGCCGGTGCGCCCCCCGCCGCCAAGCAGCGCGCCCTCGGCACCCTCCGCGAGCGCCTCGCCGACCCCAGCTTCGACGTGCGCAAGGCGGCGCTCGAGGCAATGGCCGGTTTGCCCGCCGCCGATGTCCGCAACGACATCCTCGCGCGACTCGACGACGAGCAAGAGGCCGTGCCGGTGCGCGCGCAAGCGGCGCGTACCCTCGGCGCGGTGTGCTCGCTGCGGGATCTGGATCGCCTCACCGTGCTGGCACGGGCAACGCTCACTCCAATGGCGTTCGAGCTCGAACGCGAGGTCGGCCTGGCTGCCATCGAAGCGCTCGGCGCCGTCCATCCGGCCAACCTGCCCGCGCGACTCGAGCCGCTGCGCTCCAAGCAGGCCCCCGCTACCCTGAAAGCCGCCGCCGATCGCGCGCTGGCCGCACCGGCGTCATGTCGCGTACAATAGTGCACATTACACCCGAGTCGGCTGCGCAGCGGCTGGAAGGCGGCGCGCTGTACCTGGACGTGCGCTCCCCGGAGGAATTCGAGGAAGGCCATCCCGCAGGCGCCTGGAACCTTCCGCTGCAGCTGCGTGCGGACACGCGCGACCTCACCGACAACCCACGGTTTCTCGAGGTGGCGCGGGCCGTGCTCGACCCAGCGCGCGAGATCGTCGTGGGCTGTCGGGCGGGTCTGCGGGCCGAGCGCGCGGCGGCGTTGCTGTCGTTCTTTCCGCGCGTCGTCGTGATGGACGGCGGCATGGAGGGGCGGCGCGACGCGTTCGGCGCTGTCGTCGTGCCCGGCTGGAAACAGGTCGCGTTGCCCGTCGCGTATGACGGCCAGAGCTACGCCGTGCTGCTGGCGGATCAGCGGGTGGTATCGCGGCGGTAGTCGGCCGCGGCCTTGCGTACCACGTCCAGATCGCGGGCGGCGCGGTTGCCGTCGGCGACCAGCTCGGCGGTGAACATGGTGAGCCCGAAGCCGCCGTCGTGCTGGCGCCGAAAGGTGTAGCGCGTGCCGCGGGCGGTGGTCACGGTAGCGCGATCGCCGTCGCTCTCGATGCGGGCCACGCCCGACAGATCCTTGCGCAGCCGCGCGGTCCACCCGCGCCGATCGGCGACGCGCGCGAACAGACCAGCGCCGCTGCCGGCGTTCGCCTCTTCTTCGTAGCGGGTGAGCACCTCGCTGCGTTCGGGCTCTGGGAAGCTTGCAGCGACGAGATCACTGGCGTCCTTGCGACTGCGTTGGGCCGTGTAGCAGGCGTCGCGTGCGTCGTCTTCGAGGTACGCGAACGCCGTTTCGAGGTGGCCTTCGGACACGGCGCGCGCGAGCCGCACGTAGGCGCCCTCGGCGGTGCGGTCGGAGGGGAACGGCTGCCACAACAGAGCCACGAGCACCGCGAGCGTGGCGGCGAGTACGGCGCAGACCAGGAGCCCGATGCGGCGCCGGCTCATGCCGGCTCCGGCCGGAGCGCGAGATCGACGACGAAACAGGCGCCGGGTGGACCGTAGGCGGTGTCGAGGTACACCGAGCCGCGGTGGGCCTCGGCGATCTGCTTGACGATGGGCAGACCCAGGCCGGAGCCGGTGGCGTCGGTAGCGCGCTCGCTGCTACCGCGGAAGAACGGGTCGAACAAGTGCGGCACCTCGAGGGGATTCACGCCGCTGCCTTCGTCGCGGACCCGCAGGATCGCGTGGCCGCCTTCTTCGCGGGTCTGCAGCATGACCTTCTTGCCGGAGGGCGTGTGCCGCAGTGCGTTTTCGACGAGGTTGCGCACCAGGCGCTCGAGCTCGTGCGCGCGCCCCAGACCCGGGCAGGGCTGCAGGTCGAGCTCCAGCAGAACGCCCTTCTCGGCGTAGGACTTCACCTGCTGGTCGGCTACGTCCTGCACGATGCGCTCGAGCGCCAGTGGCTTCACGTCGACGTGGGCGTCGCTCCCCGCGCGTGCAAGTTGCAGCAATTCGGTGACGAGCTTGACCAGGCGCTTCAGCGATTCGTGTGAGAACTGCATCGCCTCGCGGTATTCCTCGGCCGTGCGTTCGCGGCGGAGCGACAGGTCAATCTCGCCGTAGGCCGCCGTCAGCGGGGAGCGCAGCTCGTGCGCCGCGTGGGCCACGAAGTGCTCCTGCGACGCGACCAGCTTCTCCATGCGATCGATCATGACGTCGATGTCGGCGCCGAGTTGACGGACCTCTTTGTCACGCGGGCGCTTTTCGACCCGCGCCGACAGATCCCCGGCCGCCACGCGCCGGGCCACGGCCGCGATGGCCTCGTGCCCGCGGGTGAGACTGCGCGAAAAGGTGAGCGCGATGACCGTGCCGAGCAGCAACGACACGGCCATGGCGATCGCCATGGTGCGGATCAAGCTGCGGGTCTCCGTGTCGAAGTCGTTGCGGGAGACCGCCAGCATGAGTCGGTCGGTGGCATCGGGCGACAGGCGTACGAACGCCCCGCGCAGCCGCAGCGGTCCGCAGTCGAAGTCGAAGCTCTCGCCGCGCGGGTGCACGATGTCGCTCAGGCTGGGCAGGGGGCACGGCCAGTTGGTGGTGGACGTCTGGATGATGCCGTCGGGCCGGTAGATGATCGCGTACCGCGTGAGCCGCGTGCCGTCTTCGAGCTCGATGCTGTCGGTCTCGGAAAGCTTGCGCTCGTCGCCGCCGGCCACCACGAGCTCCAGCGCTTCTTCCTTGGCGTGGGCGAACAGCGCGTCGTTCAGCTGGCGATGCGCGGTACGGTGCACCACCACGTAGATCAAGCTGAAGGTGGCGCCCATCGTCGTGGCCAGCACGAGCGTGATGGTGAGGACGAGTCGTACGCGGAGAGTCACGGGTTCACGAGGGCGGCGGTGTCGGATGGGCCGAGCGCAGACGATAACCCGCGCCGCGCACGGTTTCGATCATCCAGGAGTGCTTGCCGAGCTTTTCTCGGAGCCGCGACACGTGCACCTCGACCAGGTTGGAGCCCGGATCGAACGTGGTTTCCCAGACGTGCGCGAGCAGCTCGGAGCGGGTGACGACGTGGTCGGCCTTCTGCAGCAGATAGACCAGCAGCGCGTATTCGCGGCTGGTGAGGTTCATCGACTCACCGGAAAGAATCGCGCGGTGACCGACGCGGTCGACCTCGAGGTCGCCGCAGCGAACCCGGGCGAAACCGACGCTGCGGCGCAGCAATGCGCGCACCCGGGCGACGAACTCTTCGACCTCGAAGGGTTTGACCATGTAGTCGTCGGCGCCGGACTCGAGACCGATGACGCGCTCCTTGGTCTCGCCGCGGGCGGTGAGCATCAAGATGGGGGCGACCACGCCGGCCACGCGCACGTCGCGGCACACCGCGAGCCCGTCGATGTCGGGCAGCATCCAGTCCAGCACGAGCAGATCGTACAAGCCGGTGCGGGCCTGACTCACGCCGTCGAGGCCGGTGCGGCACAGATCGACGGTGAATCCTTCTTCGCTGAGGACACGAACGACGAACCGCGCGACTTTGGGGTCATCTTCGACGACGAGTACTTTCACGATTGTCACGCTAGGCCGCACACGCAGCTCGCTCAAGGGCTCACGGACGAAGAAGTGGCGTTGCGCCGCGGAGAAACGCGAGCGCAGCGTCAGCTTCGACGGCGCTCGGAGCCCAGCGCGTCGCGGGTGGCCGGCGGCGGCGGCGTGGACTTGCTGCGCGCTGGTTTCTGCGCGTGCCGGATGTCCTTGCCGCGCACCATGAAGACCACCATCTCGGCCACGTTGGTGGCGTGGTCAGCGATGCGTTCGATGTACTTCGCAATCGATTGCACACGGGTGGCGCGGTAAATGTTCCGCGGGTTCTCCATCATGTACGTGAGCAGGTCGCGGAATATGGATTTGTAATACGCGTCGACCACGGCATCGTTCTCGATCACGGAATGCGCGCGATCGGTGTCGCCGTCGACGAAGGCGTCGAGCGCGTCGCGCAGCATCGCTTCGGCGGCTTGCGCCATCGCCACCAGGTCCACGTACGGCTTGAGCGGCTCTTCTTCGTTCAGCTCGACGACGCGTTCGCAGATGTTCACGGTCATGTCGCCCATTCGCTCGAGATCGGTGACGACCTTGAGCACCATGGTGATGAAGCGCAGGTCGGAGGCCACCGGCTGCCGGCGAGCGAGGATGCGCAGGCATAGACTGTCGATCTCGATCTCGAGCCGGTTGATCTCCTTGTCGAGTGCCATGGTGGACTCGGCGGTGACCGAGTCGCGCTCGACCAAAGCCCGCAGGCTGGCGCGCAGCATCTTCTCGACCTGTGCGCCCATCACCAGCAGCGACTCGCGCAGCTGCGACAGCTCGCTCTCGTAGTCTCGATCGATGTGCACGCGTCCCATCCGACCCTAGCGTAGCGCACCTCTTGATTGCGGGTGGAGGGTTCGCTGCGAGCTGGTAGGATCTCCCCCATGCGCCGTCTCGTCTTTGCCTTGGTGCCGTCCTTCGCCGTGCTCGCCGCCGCCTGCTCGCCCGGCACCGGCACCGTCCCCGACGACGGAACTACGTCCAGCGGCGCGCCAGTTGGTACCGGTTCGAGCGGCGACGGCGGTGGCAGCTCGAACGGCGGCGCCCGCGACGGCGGTGGCAGCTCGAACGGCGGCGCCGGCGACGGCGGTGGCAGCTCGAGCGCCGGCGACGGCGGAAGCAGCAGCGGCGGCAGCTCCAGTGGTGGACCGATCGACCCGGTCCACGACGACGGCATCAAAAACGGCGGCGAAACCGACGTGGACTGCGGCGGCGGCGAGGCGCCGGCCTGCGCGCCCAACCAGGACTGCGAGCTCGGCGCCCGCGACTGCTCGAGCCGGGTTTGTGTCGATGCACTCTGCACCGAGCCGAACGACGAAGACGGCGTGAACAACGGCGACGAGACCGGCGTCGACTGCGGCGGCCCGACCAGCGCGAAGCGGTGTCCTCCCACCCAGGGTTGCGCGGCCCCAGTCGATTGCCAGCAAGGCGTCTGCACGGCCAACGTCTGCGCCGAGCCGAGCGCCGGTGACGGCGTGAAGAACGGCGGCGAGACCGGTGTCGATTGCGGCGGGCCCGAGGCCAATCCGCGCTGCGCGCCCGGCCTCGGCTGCGGCGCCGCGGGTGACTGCAGCGAAGGCGTGTGCACCGCGCAGCTCTGCGCCGCCGCCACCGATGCGGACGGCGTGAAAAACAACGCCGAGAAGGGCGTCGACTGTGGTGGTCCCAACACCACGAACACCTGCGCGGCCGGTACCGCGTGCGGCGAGGATCTCGATTGCAGCAGCGCTGCGTGCGACCACACGGGCGTGTGCGCGCTCTACCCATCGTGCAAAAACCACCTCGGCGGCGACACCTGCGGCAGCGGCGAAACCTACGACGCAAACCGCGACCACCACAGCTGCTGCGACACCGCGGCGGTGACCGCGGCCGGCAACGTGAAGCTGGACAAGTACAACATCACCGCCGGCCGCATGCGGGCCTTCGTGGAAGCCACCGGCGGCAACATCAAGGCGTGGATCGACGCGCATCCGCCGGCGAGCTGGGTGGCCGACTGGAGCAACTACCTGCCCACCGGTCTCGAGACTCCGGTCAAACTGGTCCAGAGCCAGAACCGCAACCTCGGCGTCTACGGGCAGCTCGGCCCGAACTTCGTCTACGACCAAGCCGGTCAAGCCGGCTGCTGGTCGGGCGTGGCCGAGGGTCAAGCCGGGGCGCCCACGTACTGGATCCCCACCGCCAACCGCCAGGCGCTCAATCCGAACGACCAGGGCTCGTTGTACTCGCAGGAGCTGCTCGACCAGAAAGCGCTCAACTGCGTCAACGTGGTGATGCTCGCCGCGTTCTGCGCGTGGGACGGCGGTCGGCTGCCCAGCATCGACGAGCTCGAAAAGGCATGGAATGGGGACGGCTCGCGCACCTACCCGTGGGGCAATGGTCCAGCGCCCGCCGGGTACAGGTTCGGGTACCCGAGCGCCGCGGCGCTCAGCCCCGCCGATGGCGATCCGCTGCGCGCCAACTTCCGCAAGAACTACCCGCAGACCAGCGCGGACTGGATCGCGCAGGGCAACTTGCAAGGCAGCGATCTGGCCTTCTACATCGCGCCGCCCGGTCGCTTCCCCACGGGCGCTGGCCCCGACGGCCACATGGATCTCGCCGGCGCGGTGTTCAACGGCACCAGTACCTTCACGGGCTCCGCGACCGTCACGTTGGACATGATCTCGCGCTGGTCGCGTTCGGGCAGCTGGGAAACCGCCCACGCCATCCCGTATCCCACCCACGTCTCGGGAGTCCTGCGCAAGTACTGGGCGCAAGGTGGCCGTTGCGTCAAAAACTGAGCGTGCTCAACCCACGCGGCCGGTGATGTAGTCCTCGGTTCGCGGGTCGGAGGGCCGCGTGAACAGCAGATCCGACTCGTCGAACTCGACGAGCTCACCCCGCGAGAAGAACGCCGTGTAGTCGCTGATGCGCGCCGCCTGCTGCAGGCTCTGCGTGACCACGACCAGGGTATATTCTTCATGCAACTCGCGAAACAGCTCCTCGATCTGCGAAGTGGCCACGGGATCGAGGTACTTGCTGGGCTCGTCGAGCACGAGCACCTCTGGATCCAAAGCGAGGCTGCGGGCGATGCACAGGCGCACTCGGATGCTGCGCGACAGACCGACGGCCGGCTCGTCCAGGCGGCCCTGGAGCTGATCCCAGAGCGCGGTCTTCTGCAGGGCGGCTTCGACACGGGAGTCCGCGTCGGGCGGGGTGCGGCCCCCGAGCAAATGGCCAGCCAGCACGTTGTTGCGCACGCTCATCGACGGAAACAGCATGGGCTCGGACTGAACGAGCTGGATCCGCCGGCGCACCTCGATCGGATCGACGCGGGCGCCGAACACGTTGCGCCCGTCCAGGAACACGCTGCCCGTGCTGCGCGCGCCCTCTTCGGTTTCGTGCATTCTGCACAGGCACCGGACGAACGTGGATTTCCCGCTGCCGGTCGGCCCGATGATGCCGGTGACGCGCCGGAAGTGGATCGGCATGCTGACGTCGTCGAGGACTTTGGTGGCGCCATAGAACGCGCTGAGTCCCTCCACCACGATCTTCTGTTCGGTGGCTGGGCGCTCGGACGTGGGGGCGTGGACGCGGAGATTCTGGCTGGTGGGCTGCTGGGTCATGACGGCTCGTGGCGTTTCGCGGCGGCGGGCGCGAGCATGGCGCGTCCGGCGCCCTTCGTCACCAAAACGATGGCGAGCAAGGCGAGGGCAAGCAGGGCGGCCTGCGCGGCGGTGCGCTCACGCAGCAGCGCGATGGGCAGCGGCGCCCGCGCGAACGTGGGGGACAGCACGAGCAGAGGCGCCACCGACGTGAGCACGCGGCCGAACGCCACGAGCGTGATGCCGAGCAGCGGACGCAGCGCGATGCGCCGGAGCGACGCGAGGATCCATCGGTGCCGGCGCACGCCGAGCGCCAGGGCGGCGCCGCGGTACACGGGCACGAGCTCGGACAGCAAGTTGGAGGTGGCCGTGGCAACGTACACGAGGGTCGGCACGAAAGCGGCGAGGCAGAGCAGCGCGCGCGAGCTGCGCTGCTCGCGTGACACCAGGGCCACGAGCGCAACGGCCACGAATAGATCGGGCAGACGCGCTACCTCGCGACCGATGCGATGGCCGATGGCAGCCAGCCGCTCGTCTCGGTACTCGACCCAGTAGAGCGCGAGAAACGTGCCGAGCAAGCTGGCCGGCGGCAGCACGACGACGCCGAGCACCAGGCTCTCGCGCACGGCGATCTGCAGGAGCTCGAGAGTGCTCGCCGACCCGAGGCTGGAGCTGGCGCGCGCAATCAGGGTGACGGCCAGCGCCGCCAGCAGGCCGGCGATCATGGCGAAGGCGACCGTCGAAAAAAGACCAACCAGGCCGTTCTGGGTGCGCTCGACACCCCTCACGTGGAGCTCATGGACTCGAGCTTGCCCGCGCGATCGTTCCAGCCGAGCGTGACAGCGTGCACCAGCGAGAGCAGTGCGAGCGAGGTGACCACCAGCATGAGCGCGCCGGCCGCGAAGCCGGCTCGGGCGAGATCCGGATCGTCACCGAGCAGCGACAGCACCAGGTGCGCGGCCAGCGACTGCGGGTCGGCGGCAGCGCCAAGCACCACGTACAGGGCAATTCCCTCGCCGAGGGCGCGCACCAGCGCCACGCACACCGAACGGCACGCGGCCGGCAGGATCGCCGGCAGCAACACGCGCCAGTGCACCGAGAACGTGCTGCCGCCGAGAGCACGTCCGGCAAAGACGAGCTCGTCGGGCAGGGCGCGAAGCTGCTCGACGAAGCTGGTGGCCAGCGGCGGAGTGACCACGAGGGCCAGGGTAAGCACGCACTGCGTGCTGGCGGAGAGCGGCGGCACGCCGAGCGTCGCGAGCGCCGGGAACGCTACGAGCACGGCCGCCAACGCCCACAGAATGGGCGGGCACGAAGACAGCACGAACACGACGTCGCGCGCCCTGTGGCGCAGCGCCCGCGGGCAGTACGCCACCGCGAACAGAGCCACCAGCAGCGCCACCGGCAGCGCGCAGGCGACGGCCGGTACGGCAATCGAGAACGACGCGAGCATCAGCTCGGTGATGGCGGTGACCGGTGTGGATTGCTCGGCGGTGCGCACGATCAAGAGTGCGACGGTGGCCATGCAAAGCACCGCGAGCAGGACTGTGCAGACTGCACCGACCCGACGAAACCAGGCTTCGCCGATCGCAGCGCGCGTCCATGCCTTTGCCGAGTCCTCGAGGGAGGAGAGCTCGGAGGCGCTCGGCTCGGCAGCTGGGGGAGGGAAAGACATGGCTCGAGAGGGGGGCCTTGGGGGCGTGCCGGAAGCGGCGCACGCTACCGCTCGAATGTGACGAAGCCGTGACAAGCACGGCCGAACTGGGCCTACGGTACGCGTGCGGCGTGTCGCGCGATGCGTGCGCCGGTCGTGCTAAGCCGCGCCGGTGACCTCGCTTCTGCAGTCGCTCGTCATTCCCACGCCGCCCGGCAAACCCACGCTCCGCGGCGTGTCGCACCAGATCGGCTGCGTGGTGGCGCTGCTGGCCACCGTGTTCGTGATGGTGCGGGTCGGGGAAGAGCCGCGCAAGGCGCTGGCGATGCTGATCTTCGGCGGCTCACTGACGCTGCTGCTCGGCATCAGCGCCACCTACCATCGCATCAACTGGAAGCCGGGGCCCCGGGCGGTGCTGCGCCGGCTCGACCACGCGGCCATCTTCGTGCTCATCGCCGGCGGCTGGACGCCGCTGCTTCTGCTGGTGCCTTCCACGGCGATCCCGCACGACGCGGAGCCGCTGCTCGGCGGATATCTGCCGCTGTTCGGCATCTGGGCCTTCGGGGCCTTCGGCGTGGTCAAGTCGATGATCTGGCCCAAGGCGCCGCGCTGGCTCACTGCGCTGATGTGCGTGGCGATGGGCTGGGCGGTGTCGCTCTCGGCGGCGCAGCGGGTCGGCATCGTGGGCCGGGGCAACTTCGTGCTCGTGGTGATCGCTGGGCTGACCTACAGCGCGGGCGCGGTCGTCTACGCCACCAAGAAGCCGAATCCCGCGCCCGCCGCGTTCGGCTACCACGAGGTGTTCCACCTGCTGGTGATCGTCGCCAGCACGCTCCTGTTTGCGCACGTGCTCGGTGTGCTCGCGGCGACGTAGCCTTCGGAACAGTCGCGCGCTCGGCACAGTTGCGGCATAGTCCGCCCGAGCATTCGGCGTAGCCGATGCGAACGCTGGCGGAGCCAGCTCCAGAGGTAAACCATGCCCGAATTCATCTTCACCATGCAGGGGGTCACGAAAGTGCACCCCCCGGACAAGAAGGTCCTCGAGAACATCCACCTGTCGTTCTACCCGGGGGCCAAAATTGGCGTGATCGGTGGCAACGGCTCCGGCAAGAGCTCGCTGCTGCGCATCATGGCGGGGATCGACACCAAGCACGCCGGCGAGGCGCGTCCGCACCCGGGCACCAGGATCGGCTACTTCGCGCAAGAACCAGAGCTCGGCAATGCCGCGACGGTGCAAGACGCGGTGAACGAAGGCGTCCACGAAACCCGTGCACTCATCACCGAGTTCGAGGAGCTGTCGGCCAAGCTGGGCGAGCCCATGGACGACGACGCGATGCAGCGCACCCTGGATCAGCAAGCGGCCCTGCAGGACAAGCTCGACGCCGCGGACGCCTGGAACCTGGACCGCCAGGTCGAGCTGGCCATGTATGCGCTGCGCGTGCCGCCGCCCGATGCCGAGATCAAAAACCTGTCCGGCGGCGAGAAACGCCGCGTGGCGCTGTGTCGTCTGCTGCTGTCGCGTCCCGACATGCTGCTGTTGGACGAGCCCACCAACCACCTCGACGCCGAGTCGGTGGCCTGGCTCGAGCGCTT
>JAYUXI010000549.1:0-7420 GCA_043753085.1 Myxococcales bacterium
CCCCCAAAATGGGTCGGGAGGACGAAGGTCAGCCGATCGTGACCTCGCGGAGCAGCTCGATGTGCTCGAGGGCCTTGCCGCTGCCGAGCACGACCGCGCTGATCGGATCGTCGCACACCATGACGGGTAGGCCGGTTTCCTCGCGCAGGAGCACGTCGAGGTTGGCGAGCAGCGCGCCGCCGCCGGTCAGCACGATGCCCTTGTCGACGATGTCTGCGGCCAGCTCGGGCGGAGTTTTTTCGAGCGCCATCAGCACTGCATCGACGATGGCGTGCACCGGCTCGGCGAGGGCTTCGCGGATCTCTTCGGAGTTCACCACGACGGTCTTCGGGACGCCGGCGACGAGATCGCGGCCCTTGACCTCGGTCGTGCGCATCTCGTGCAGTGGAAAGGCGTTGCCGATCTCCATCTTGACGCGCTCGGCGGTCTGTTCGCCGACGGCCAGGTTGTACTTGCGCTTGAGGAACGCGGCGATGGCGTCGTCCATCTTGTCGCCGCCGACGCGGACGCTCTGCGAGTAGACGATGCCAGCCAGCGAGATGACGGCGACTTCGGTCGTACCGCCGCCGATGTCGACCACCATGTTGCCGGAAGGCTCGGTGATGGGCAGGCCGGCGCCGATGGCCGCGGCCATCGGCTCTTCGATCAGGTAGACCTCGCGGGCGCCGGCGCTCTCGGCGCTTTCCTTCACGGCGCGCTTTTCGACCTCGGTGATACCGAAGGGCACGCAGATGATGATGCGCGGCTTGACCAGGGTCCTCTTGTTGTTTGCGCGCGAGATGAAGTACCGGAGCATCGCTTCGGTGATCTCGAAGTCGGCGATGACGCCGTCGCGCAAGGGGCGAACCGCCCGGATGTTACCGGGGGTGCGGCCCAGCATTTCTTTGGCTTCGCGGCCGACCGCGAGGACCTTGTTGCCGCCGCGCGCGTCGCGCTGGACGGCCACCACGGACGGCTCGCACGACACGATGCCGCGGCCGCGCACGTAGATGAGCGTCGTTGCGGTACCAAGATCGATGGCCAGATCATTGGAGAACAGGCCATTGAGCCAATCGAAAACCATACGATGGCACCTGCTGTAGTCGGCTTGCGCGGTTCGTCCAAGCTAAACAGGCTCATGGTCCTGGTCGCTTGCCCGGCGAGCGCAGAGGGAGGGGGCTCTGCCCCCCCCTGACCCGGCGAGACAGGTGGCTCGACGGGAAGGTCGCGCCTACCGTCTCTTCGAGGCACCCGCCGGGCGCACGGTCAGAGGAGCCTAGTCGTCGTCGCCGCCACCCCAGTTGCCACGACCGCCGCCGCCGCGTCCGGCGCGATCGTCGGCTGCGGGGGGACCGCCGCCGCCACCACGCTTCTTGCGCGGCCCGTCGTCCCAGGATCGGCCACCGGGCTTGCCACCGCGTCCGGCGCCCTTCGGGGGTGCATCGACGCGGGCGGGCGGGGGAGGACCGCCACCACCGCCGGCGAACCCACCGCCACCACCGCCGCCGGCGTAGCCGCCACCGCCACCACCGCCGCCGGCGTAGCCGCCACCGCCACCGCCACCGCCACCACCGCCTTCGAACCCGCCTTCACGCGGCGGCGGGCGTTCGCCCTTCGGCTGAGCGATCTTCACGTTGAGGTGACGACCGCGCATGTCCAGTTCCTTCAGCGCGGTGATGGCGAGATTCGCTGCCTCCGAGCTGGCCATGGTGACGAACCCGAAGCCGCGCTTGCGACCATCGGGATCGAGCGGAAGATGAACGCGGACGACCTGGTTTTCGGTGACGCCGTTGACCAGCCCTTCGACTTCTTCTTGCGTGCAGTCGTACGGCAGATTGCCGAGGTACAGCTGCCGGTCGGCGGGCGGCGGTCCCCCGCGTTCGCGTGGCACGTATCCACCCGCTCCGGCGCCGCCGGGACCTGCAGCGCCAGGCGCAAAGCCACCGGCGCCGCGCGGGCCGGCCTCGCCGCGCTTGGGCGGTTCGGCCTGGTACGGGCGCACCAGGATTGACTTTCCCATCTGCAACGAACCGTCGAGTTGGGTCCGCGCCGATTCGGCCTCTTGAGGAGACCCCATCGTGACGAAGCCGATGCCGCGTAGTCTTCCCGTGTCTCGATGGCGAGGCAAGCTGACCTGGAGGACCTGGCCTCCCGTCGACGCGAACATCTCTTTGACCAAGTCTTCCGTCACGCTGTCTGGCAACCCTGCCACGAACAGCTTCGCTTCATCCGTTCCCATGCACCACGTATCCTTCGAGGATCCTTCTTGAACCGAAATGAAAGCTACGAGCTTGCTCGTTTCCAGAGCGGAGCGCGCAGCTGCTCATCCAGCAACCCGCCGGCGAGCAGTCCTTACGTTATCCGGGCCCCCTCTCCCGTCAATCGACTTCGCCCCGAGAGCCCAGATTGGCACGTGACCGAGACGTCGCTGCGCCCGGGGCGGGGCGCCGCAGCGACGTGCGGCTGACCGGGAGCGCCAGCACGAACGTGGCGCCGGCGCTGCCCGACTGCCCCTGCACCCACGCCTTGCCGCCATGGCTGTCGGCCACGTGCTTGACCAGCGAGAGACCAATGCCACTGCCGCGGACCGACTCACCGGCGGCCGTACGCGCCTGTGCGCCGCGCTCGAAGCGCTCGAAAATGCGACCGCGCGCGTCGGCCGGGACGCCCGGCCCGGCGTCGTCGACGGCGACGTGGACCATGCGCGCCTCCCGATACACGCGGACGCCCACCCGCTTGCCCGGGCCGCCATATTTGAAAGCATTGTCGATCAAGTTGGAGATGGCGAGCTCGACCGCGTGCGCGTCGGCGTGGACCGGCACCAGCATCTTGCCCTGCTCGAGCTCGAGGTCGATGTCCTCGCGGGCGGCGCGCGCTTGCATGTTCGAGACGACCCGCTGGGCCACGCTGCCGAGATCCACGTCGGCCTTGTTCCAGGTGCCCTTGCCTTGTTCGAGCTTGGCAAAGTCGAGAACGTTGTCGATGAGCGACGAGAGGCGCTCGCTCTCGCGCAGCACGATGCCAGCGTACTCGCGGCGCTTCTCGTCGGTGGCGACGCGGCCGGTGTAGAGCAGCTCGGCAAACATGCGCACGAGCGACAGGGGCGTGCGCAGCTCGTGGCTCACGTTGGCCACGAAGTCGGATTTCAGCGCGGCCAGGCGGCGCTGCTTTTCCGTGGCCACCAGCAGCGTGACGACTCCGAGCAGCACGACCGCGCCGGAGAGGCCCACCATGAGCACCTCCAGCTTGCGGCGGCGTTCGACGCGCTCGGCGATGGCCTCCGCACTTGTAGGTGTGACCTGCACGCGCCAGTTGTAGAGGGTGGTGGGAAACTGCACGGATACCGAGAACTTGCCTGCGCGCAGCGGCGGGCCCGACACCGAGCGGCCTTCCTCGTCGACAACGTTCACGCGACCGGCCGCGGCCGCGGTGTCGGCGAGCGTCATGACGAACGTCTCGCGCACGATGCGCGCGACGTCGTGCCAGGCGACGATCACGTAGCGGCGGCCTTCCCAGCGCCGCGACCAGTACGAGAGCAGGTAGTTTTGCCCGAGGTAGTTCTTGTGCAGGTGGCGCAGCTCTCCTTCCGGCTCTTTCTCCGGCGCGAGCTCGTGCAAGAACGGACCGACCAGCAGGCGGCGAAACTCGTCGTCGTCGCCGCTGCCGCTCGAAGCGCGGGACGCAGAGCCGAGCACGTTGCCGGCTTCGTCGAGCACGAAAAGGGCGAGGATAGTCGGCGTCTCGCGCTTGGCGGTGGGCAACCAGCGCTCGGCGAGCTCCGGCAAGCGAACCGGGTCGGCGATGGCTGCCACCACGTTGTCTTGGTCGATGATCTGGCGATCGATGCGCGCGGCTTTTTCCGTAGCGACGGCCGCGGTGGCCTCGATGACCGATTGCTCGCGGAGGTGGTCCAGCTGCAGGGTGGTGCGCAGCGTGAACGTGGTGAGCGTGGCCACGGCCAGTAGCAGGGCCAGCAAAAGGCCGTAGGTTCGGAAGCGGGCGAGCCGTTCGCGAGTCAGTGCTCCTGGCACGAGCTCACTCGTCGCCTTCGGAGCGGCGGTTGGCGTGCGGCCCCGCGGGCGGCGCCTGGGGCGGTGGCTGCACGGCGAACGAAGGCAGCGTGACCGAGGGCAAAAACAGCGCCGCGACGCGGTCCTGGCCCTTGCCGACATGCGTCGTGGGGTTGCCGGGAGGCGGTACCGGAGCCGAAAGTTCGGGCGGAGGCATCGACGGAGTACGAGCGCGTGGCGCGGCCATCACCGAGTCTTCACCTCGCCGCGGAAAGGTCACGTTGGTCTGGCCTTTCCACTCTTTCCACTCGAGCTTGCAGAGTGCAAGGATCGGCGGATCGCCAGTGAACATCTCGTCATAGATCGCGAGGTGGAAGAGGCGGGGCGTTTCGCCGCCAGGAAGTTGCAACTGCAACTGTTGGAGCATCCACCGACCGAAGGCCTCGGCTTCGTTTTCCTCGGTGCCCATCGGCAGGGCGTAGCCGCGTTGACGGTACACGACCGGCGCGCCATCTTTCGGGTCCTGTTCGCGCGCGTAAAGCTGCACGGCGCTGGACCCGAGCACTTGCAGGCGGCGGCTGCTGACCCGCGCCGGCACGGGCGATGCCACGGCCGGAACGGGCTCTGCACGGGCGACGACCCGCGCGAGCATCTCTACCGGCGTGGGCGGAACCGACATCGCGTCCGGCAGGCGCGGCGGCAGCGGGAACGGCGAGCCTGGCGCGTGCGTGCGCGAAAGTTGCTCGACGGCGGAGGCGACTGCGAACGGAACGGGCGGTCTCGATGGCGAGGAGAGCCGCGGGAGCTCGTCGTCTGCGGGGGCGTCGTCCGCGTGCGGCTGGGACGCGCGCGACGTGCGCGCTTCGTGCTCGAGATCCGGCGACGAGGCGCGCGGTAGCTTGCCGAACGACGATCGGCCGTTCGGGTTGGCGTCGACGTTGCGCGCGGCACGTTTCGCGGGGTCGGCCTTCGCCGGACCCATCGGGGCAGCAGCCGGCGCGGAACCCAGTGGCGCCACGCCCACCTCGACGGAGCTGCCCGCGCCGACGTCGATGATGGGCATGGGCGGCAGCATGCTGGGGACCGGCCGCGGGACGGCGCGCTTGGGTGGGGTGGCTTCGGGCGCGACGCGATAGCTTTGCGGGGTGCCGCGGATGAAAATTTGCGTGGCGCCGACCTCGACCTCGACACCGGCGCGGCGCAGCTCGTGAGCCAGCTCCCAAGTCGACCACGCAGCCTGCAGCGCGGCCTCCCAGGACGGCGCATCCAGGACGAGCGCGCGCGTCGACTCACCATCGCGCTCTTCTACGCGCCACTTCGTCGTCTCCGCCTTCACCCGGTCTGCCTCCGTTCTGCGAACATTCCAACCCCCTAGCTTACATCACGCCGGGCCGCGGGTGACAGCTCCGCCGAGTGACAATCTGCCAGCAATCTGCCAGCAGTGCCACGCGGGCCGCGACGCTCGGCGGGGCGCGCCGCGTGCGTTCAGTCTGCGCGCAACCCGTCGGACGGGCGAAGCCACGCGGCGTAGAGTGCGGGCGTGATCGTCGCGAGCAAACAAATGACCAGGGCAACGGCGCCGGTGATCAAGAACTCCTGCGGGCGGATGCTCACCGGCAGCTTGGAGATGAAATACACCTTGGGATCCAGAGGAAACTGGATGCTACCGATGGCCCTGCAGCCCAGGTACCCGAGCAGCAGGCCCGCCGCCGTGCCGACGGTGCCGGTGATGCCGCCCTGGAACAGGAAGATGCGCAGGATGGAGCCGTCCTTGGCGCCGAGCGCCTTCAGCAAGGCAATCTCTTTTTTCTTCTCGAGCACCACCATGATCAGCGTGGCCACGACGGTGAACGCGGCGACCACGATGATCAGGGCGAGAACGAAGCTCATTCCCAGTTGCTGGATCAACAACGCGGTGAACAGGCTGCGGTTGAGCTCCATCCAGTCCAGGGTGTGGTACAAGCTATTTTGTAGGACCCCGTCGATCTCCCGGGCGATGGGCTGCGCGCGGTCGATGTCGTCGACTTTCATCTCGACGCCGGTCACGCTGTCGCCCTGATCGTAAAACGCCTCGGCCTCGTAGAGGTCCGTGTACACGAGCTTGGAGTCGTACTGGTCGAACCCCGCTTCGAAGAGCGCGATCACCCGGAATTGCTTGGCGATCGGCGCCCGGCCACCACTGGTGCCGAAGGTCAGGCCCACCGTGGGGGATGTAATCTGCACGCAATCGCCAATTTTCGCAGCCAGCTGCTTGCCGAGGGCGCGACCGATGACCAGGCCGGGCAGCTCCTTCACGCGCTCGGGCGAGGTGCAGGGATCCGGATCGATCTCCGGGGGCAGCACGTCGTCCGAAGGCAGCTCGCTCGTGTAGCCGCCTTGCGGCACGACGTCGGTGCCAGGCTTCGGGGAGTCGGCTGGGAGCAACGGAGCGTGCGCTTCGGCGACGGGCTCTTCGTCCTCGACGCCGCCGTCGCTCGCGAACTGGTCGTTCAGCGTGCGCAAGAACGAGCGCTCCCGGTTTGCGGGCGCCGCGCCGCCGGCCGCGGGCGGCGAACTGGGCACGGTGCGTGTGGGCAGATCGCTTTCGTGCTCCGGCGGGGGCGCCGCGCCAGGCTTGCGCAGCCCTTCGAGCGAGCCCTCGACGATGTGCTTCGGCAGGTCGAGCACTTTCGGCATCAGTTCCGGATCGACGCCCTTCAGGAGCACGCCCGTGGCGGTGCGCTGCCCGTGGGTGACCATCATCGGGTTGATGATGAAGGGCGCCACGCCGATCACTCCCTTCACCTGCGCCGCTTTGTCCATCACCTCGCGGTAGTCGCGGAAGTCCGACGCATATTTCAGCACGAGAACGTGGGCGTTGACGCCGAGCACCTTGTCCCGGAACTGCTGCTTGAAGCCCCCGGTGACGCTCATGACGATGGCGAGGGCCGCCACGCCGAGGGTGACGCCGAGCGTCGAAAACAGCGTGCCGACGGAGACCGAGGCGCGCTTCTTGGCTCGGAGGTAGCGGAGTGCCACGAGAAGCGAGGTGCCCATTTCTCCCACCTACTCGAAATCGAGCCGTCCGCAAACGACCGACGCCGGCTTCCCGGCCGCAGCGACGGCCGAGGAGAGCCTTTTCCTCGCCGCCGCATTCGCGCTACTGTTCGACAGAAGTAGTCAACGCTTGCCGTTGTCGTCGACGCGCGCGGCGAGCCGCCCACTCTTTTCTCATGAAGCCGCCGCCGCCCATCCACAAGCGCATGGCCCCGCCCCCGCCGGCATCCTTGCCTGCGGGCGGTCGCTCGGGAACGACGGCGCGCGGCGACGCGGCGCTGCGCGGGCCCACACCCACGGGCCTGGTCGTTCAGGTGCCGCCGCCGTCGCGGGATGCAGGGCTGCAGCAGGTGCCGCCGCCACCACGCTCGCAGCCCACCCCCGGCGCCGCGGAG
>JAYUXI010000550.1:0-3027 GCA_043753085.1 Myxococcales bacterium
TGCCGGCCGCGACGGATCCGACCAGTGCACGTTGGCGCTGCCCGCCATGCCCAGACCCCCCTGCAGGCCGGCGCCGAGATCGGTGACGATGTCGCCGAAGAGATTGCAGGTGACCACGACCTCGAACGGGCGCGGGTCCTGCACGAGGTAGAGACACAGCGCGTCGACGTAGACGTGTTTGCCCTCGACGGCCGGGTAGTCCTTGGCCACCTCGAAGAAGCAGCGGTACCAGAGCTCGTGCGCGTGTTTCATCGCGTTCGACTTGTCTGCAAGATGCACGGTTTTCTTGCCGTTCGCCGTGGCGTAGTCGAACCCAGCGCGGATCAGCCGTTCCACGCCCTTGCGCGTGTTGAGATCCTCGTTGATGGCAATCTCGTCGGGCGTGCCGCGCTTGAACTGGCCGCCCATGCCCACGTAGATGCCTTCGGTGTTCTCGCGGAACACCATGAAGTCCACGTCCTTGGCGGAGCGATCCTTGAGCGGCACCAGGCGGTCGGAGAGCGCCTTCACCGGACGCACGTTGGCGTACAGATCCAGCCCGAAGCGCAGCCCGAACAAGATGTCACGCGCGTGCTCGAGACCGGGCACGCGTGGATCGCCGAGGGCGCCGAGGAGCACCGCGCTGCACTCGCTGGTGATGCGCTCCTGGATCTCGGCCGGGTAGGTGACGCCGTCCTTCAAGTACCGATCCGCCCCCAGATCGAGATCCCACGTTTCGATCGCGACGCCGCGCGTGTCGCGCAGCAGCTGCAGGAGGCGCTTGGCCTCGACGATCACGTCCTTGCCGATTCCGTCTCCCGGAAGCAGCGCCACGAGCTTGTTCTTTGCCATGATGGGAAAGCTCAGGGGGCGTTGCGACCGCGGCGTGACCGCACGAACTGGAACACGCCGTACGCGAAGATGGCAGCGCCCACCGCGGGCAGCGCCCACGGGCTGTCGACGAACATCAGGTGAAATTTGCCGCTGAGACCGAGACCGATCGCGAGGGCTCCGAAGAGCATGTTCCAGATTCCAGGTGCCATGACGCCGCCTTCTTCTTTCGATGGTGCGCATTGAGTGATTCACGGCGCAGGCGCAGGGTAAATGCTTTCGTCGCGCTCGGGGAGCCCGGCTTTCTTGCGCTCCTTGCGGAGCTCGATCGCGGCCATTTTCAGCTGGTATCCACGCTCGATCAGGTGCCCCCACGAAAAGTAACGCCCGGTGAGCCACGAGGTCACCGTGAACGCGATGACGCCGAACGGCGCGGCGGGATGCCAGAAAAAGGTGGGCAACGCCAGCGGCAGCCCGACGTACAGCACCCAGATCAGCTGCGTGCGCGTTTGCTTTTGCTCGGCGATCATTTCTTCCAGGCGCAAGACTTCGTCGCGCCAGCGTTGGACCGCGGCAGGATACGGCGAGGCGTCTGCAATCTCGGTCATGCGCTTTGATTAGATCGAGCCGCGAGCCGGGGCCAGGGAAAGCACGTGCATTCTCTGCTAGGACGCGGCCCCATGGACGGATCCGACACGACTCCCGATCCGGCACCGCCGCAGACTCCGCTCGCGCGCGAGATTGCGCGCCGGCGCACGTTCGCCATCATCAGCCACCCGGACGCCGGCAAGACCACGCTCACCGAGAAGCTCCTGCTGTACGGCGGAGCGATCCAGCTCGCGGGATCCGTCAAGGCCAAGCGCGGTCGTGCCAACGCCGTGTCGGACTGGATGGAGATGGAGCGCGAGCGCGGCATTTCGGTCACTTCCAGCGTGCTGCAGTTTCCGTACGACGGGCTCAAGATGAACCTGCTCGACACGCCGGGCCACGCCGACTTCAGCGAAGACACCTACCGCACGCTGCACGCCGCCGACGCGGCCGTCATGCTGCTCGACTGCGCCAAAGGCGTAGAAACCCAGACTCGCAAGCTGTTTCGCGTCTGCAAGCAGCGCGAGATGCCGATCTTCTCGTTCGTGAACAAACTGGACCGCCCCGGCCGCGAGCCGTTCGACCTGATCGGCGAAGTGGAGAACGTGCTCGAGATCGGCGTGTACCCGATCACGTGGCCGCTCTACCGCGGCGCGCAGTTCCGCGGCGTGTACCACCGCGAGCTCCGCGCCGTGTTCCTGTTCGGCGAGAAAGACGCGGGCTCCAGTACGCTGTCCGGCTCGCGCGAGGTCGAGCCCGTGGCGGTCACCGGCTTGGACGATCCGCGGATCGAGCAAGAGCTCGGCGACGAAGGCTACCGACGCTTCATGGACGAGTTCGAGCTGCTGGAAGCCGCGGGCGATCGGTTCGACCGCGAAAAGTTCCTGCGCGGCGAGGTGTCGCCGATGTTCTTCGGCAGCGCGATGAACAACTTCGGCGTGCAGATCCTGCTCGACGACTTCAAAGCGCGCATGCCGCCGCCCAGCGGCCACCACGGCACCGCAGGCGTCGTCGAGCCCGAAGCGCCGTTCTCGGGCTTCGTGTTCAAGATCCAGGCAAACATGGACAAGAACCACCGCGATCGCGTGGCGTTCTTCCGCGTGTGCTCCGGCAAGTTCGAACGCAACATGCGCGTCAACCACGTGCGCACCGGAAAGGAGATCCGCCTGGCCAACCCCACCACGTTTCTCGCACAGGAGCGCACCATCGTAGAAGAAGGCTACGCCGGCGACGTGATCGGTCTGTACGATCCGGGCATCTTCGAGATCGGCGACACGCTCACCGCCGGCAAGAAGTTCTCGTTCGACGAGATCCCGAGCTTTGCGCCGGAGCACTTCGTGCGCGTCACACTGGCCGATCCGATGCGCCGCAAGCAGCTGAAGAAGGGCCTCGACCAGCTCGCGCAGGAAGGCACGATCCAGCTGTACACGCCGGAGCGCGGCGGCGAATCGATCCTCGGTGCGGTGGGCCGCCTCCAGCTCGAGGTGGTGCAGTTCCGGTTGCGGAAGGAGTACGACGTCGAGGCGCGGCTCGAGCCGCTCGGCTGCGACTTTGCGCGCTGGGTCTCGCACGAGGATGGCAGCGAGGTCGACCTGCTCGCCTTCGACCGCGAGCGCCTCGGCATCCCCG
>JAYUXI010000551.1:0-7387 GCA_043753085.1 Myxococcales bacterium
TCCGACAAGCACCTCGACCTCGCAGTCGTGTACCACGACATCGCGGAGTCCACGCTCGACGAGGACCGCAAGTTCGAAGCGCTGCTTCGCCTCGGCGAGCTGGAGGACAGCGCTCTGGCCGACGCAGCTGCCGCCCGCCGCTCGTACGAACGCGCCCTCGAGCTCCGTCCGGACGACGAACGTGCGCTCGAGCCGCTGCAAGGTCTGCTCGAACGCGCGTCCGACTACGTTGCCCTGTCGCCGCTGCTTGCGCGCCGCGCCGACCTCGCCGCCGATCCCGCCGCGCAGAAGGCCCTGCTGCGCAAGCGCGCAGAGCTGCTGCAAGCGCAGCTCGCCGACAATTCCGGTGCGATCGCCGTGCTCGAATCGGTTCTCGACCCCGCTTTCGACCCCGCGGTCGCCTCCGATCTGGGTGCTCTCTACATGCAAGAGCAGCGCTATGGAGATCTCGTCGGGCTCTACGAGCGCGAGCTCGGCGAGGACCGGAACGATCCCGCACGCCGCGCCGAGCTGCATCTGCTGCTGGGCGGAATCTTCGAAGCCTCTCTGGACGATCCGGATCGCGCCCTCGACGCGTACGAGGCGACCCTCGCGCTCGATGCCGGCAGCCTGGGCGCGCGCGACGCCATCGAACGGTTCTTGTCTCGCACCGACTACGCAGAGCGCGCGGCCCAGGCGCTCGAGCCCGTGTATCTGCGCCGCCGCGACTGGGTGAAGCTCGGCGAAACGCTCGAGGCCCGCGTGCGCGCGTCGGAAGATCCCTCGGCACGCATCGAGCTGCTCACGCGGCTCGCCAAGCTCAGGGAAGAACAGGAAGAAGACTACCTCGGTGCCGTCGAGGCGATGGGCCGGGTCCTTGGCGAAGATCCGCGCGATCGAGCGACCTGGGCCGAACTCGAACGACTGGCCCGCGTGGCCGGCGCGGAGGCCCGACTCGCGGAGCTCTGGACCGTGGAGCTCGCCAAGGTAGAGGGCTCCGAAGACGAGGATACCGCAGCCCTCGCCAGGAAAGCCGGCATGCTGCTGCGCAGCCTGGGCGAGCCAGAACGCGCGCTGCCCTATTTCGAGCGGCACCTCGCGTTCGCGCCCGAGAGCGCTACCGACAGCTTCACGGCCATCGACGAGATCTACACATCGCGCGGGCGCTGGGAGGAGCGTGTCGCGCTACATCGCGGGGCGCTCGCCTACCGTGGAGATCCTGACTCGCGTCTGCAGACGCTGCACGTCATCGCCGCCCTCGAGGAGCACGAGCTGCGCCAGCCCGTGCGTGCCGTCGATACCTTCCGCCAATGCCTCGATGTCGATCCCGAGGACCGTTCCGCGCTCGACGCGCTCGAGCGGCTTCTCGCCGATCTCGGCCGGTGGCCGGAGCTCGCCGAGCTGCTGCTTCGCATTGCCGAGATCACGAGCGATCCCCGGCGCGAGGCCCGCGTACGTCTCGAGCTCGGCGCCACGCTCCATGGCAAACAAGGCCGCACCACCGAGGCCATCGACCAATACGAACGTGTCCTCGAGCTGTTTTCCCTGGACGGCCCCGGCGCGCAGGCTGCAAGCGCGCTCGAGGCGCTGTTGCCCAAACCCGGTGAAGGCGCTCTGGACTCCGAGCGCACCGCGCGCATCCTCGAGATCCTCCGGCCCGCCTACGAGCGCGCAGACGCCTGGCAAAAGCAGATTGGCCTTGCCTTGGTCCGCGAGCAGGTCGCGACCGACCCCCAGGATCGCGTGCAGATTCTCCGCGAACGCGCCAAGCTGCTCGAGGAACGCGCCGGCGACCGCGACGGCGCGTTCTTGGCGCTCGAAGAAGCCTTCGTCCTCGATCCGTCGTCGGGAGAGGCCCGCGAGGAGCTCGAAGCGCTGTCCGCGAAAGATGCGCGCTGGGACGAGCTCGCCGGCGCCTACGAGAGTGGGCTCGAATCTCTCGCCGCGGACGACCTCGGCCGACGGGAGCTGCTCCTGGCGCTCGCGCTCCTGCACGACACCAGGCGCGACGACCCCCGCGCGGCCTTGCACGCGTACGGTCGCTTGCTCGGCGGCGACGAGACCGATCCCGACATCCTGGCCAAGGTCGAGGAGCTCGCCACGCTGCTCTCCGACTGGACCATGCTCGTACAGGTGCTGCGCAAAAAGGCCGACGCCGCCTTCGCCGACGACGAGCGCGCGTCGCTCTATCGCCACATGGGCGAGCTTCGCCGCGACATGCTGGAAGACCCGACCGGCGCCATCGAGGCCTACGAAAAAGCGCTCGAGGTCGAGCCCGACAGCGCGTTCACGGTCGACATGCTGATTGACCTGTACGCCGCACGTACGGAGCCGGCGCGCTTGGCTGCATTGTACAAGCAACGCATCGATCTCACCGAAGCCCGACGGCCCACCACCGAGGCGGAAGACCTGCCGGCCCTCGACGCGTCGGTCTTCGACTTGCTCCTGTCCGCCGCCGCTGTCTACGCCACGTCACTCGACGACGGCAAGCAAGCCATCGAGCTGTACGTCCGGGCAGACGCCCTGCGTCCCCAGCAGCTGGACGTGCTGGCACGACTCGAGAGCCTGTATGCCGCCGAGCAGATGACCCCCGAGCTGCTCGACAACTTGCGCGCCCAGTGCGAGATCGCCACCGGTTCCGAAACCAAGCGTTCGCTTTTGGTCCGCATCGCCGGCATCCACGAAGCCGAAAGCGACTTCCCCGACGCCATCGCCGCCTACCGCACGCTGATCGAAGAGCGATTCGACGCGCAGCTCTCGGCTCGCTTGTTCGCGATCGCAGAGGAGCACGTTGATTTCCGCGGCGAGGTCGCGAGCTTCCTCCAAGCGCCGCTGCGCGAGCACCAAGCCCACGCGGACCTGGTGCGCGCCCTGCGCTGGCGTGCCGAGGCCGAGGTCGACCTGGAACCGAGGCTCGCAGCCGCATTCGCGGTCGCCGACGCCGAAGAGCAGGGGCTCGCGGACGCGGGCGCGGCGTTCCGTACGCTCTCGGCGCTGCTGCCGGAAGCCCCCGTGCACGACGAGCTGCACGAGCGCATGACCCGGTTGGCTACGGTGCTTGGCCGAGAGGCGCACGCCATTCACGCAGACCTCATCGCGAAAGAGAACGAGAACCAGTTCGACGCCGAGGTGGGCAAGGTGCTGTCGCAACGCGAAGCACGCATCGCCGAGCACGAGCTCGGTGATCCAGCGCGCGCCACCAGAGCGCTGCGCCGCGCCCTCGAGCAGGGTGGCGACGACGAGCGCATTCTCGGCGATCTCGCCCCCCTGTACCGCGCCCTCGGCCAGCAGGCAGACGTCGCCGAGGTTCTCGAGCGCCGCGCCGAGCTCGTCCAGGATCCCGTCATCATTGCCGACATTTCTGCCGAGCTGGGCGATCTGTTCACCGCCGAGGATCCAGGTCGCGCGCTGGCTTCGTACCGCGCCGCGCTCGAGCGCGTACCGGGGCACTACGGCAGCCGCAACGGCATCGAGCGGCTGCTCGAGCACGGCGATCTCTTCGACGACGCCTTCGAAACCCTCGAGGGGATTTATCGCGACGCGAGCGACCTGGACGCGCTGGTCGCCCTGCACGACCGCCGCATTCGCCGGGCCGGCGACAAGGACGCGCGCATCGCCGCCCGGATGGCGCTCGCCGAGGTGATGTCGAACGATCCGAACCGCGCGCAGAAGATTCTCGAAGAGGCGCTCGCCGAAGGTCCTACCGACGCGTTGGTGCAGTCTGCACTCGAATCGGTGGTCGTCAAAACCGGCAACGTGCGCTCCGCGCTCGACGCCATGGCGCGTGCGCTCGAGTCCAACGAGTCACTCGGAGCCGAAGTGCGCGCGGAGGCATGGAAACGCGTCGGTCAGCGCTTCCGCACCGAGGTTTTGGACGTGGCGGCCGCGGAACATGCGTACGAGCGGGCCGCGCAGCTCGCACCCGACGATCACGCCGCGCTCGATTCCCTGATCGAGCTGCGCCGGGCGCCTGGGCGGGACGCCGACCTGTTCGAAGTGCTGCGCCTGCGCGCCCGGCTCGGCGCCGAACCAGCGGCCAGAGAAGCCGACTTCCGCGAGGCGTATGGCCTCGTGTTGGGCAATCCGGAAACGGCAGAGTCCGTGCTGCGCGAGGCGTTGGCGTCGAACGCGAGCTGGCTGTTCGCCGTCGACGAGCTGGCGGCGCTGAAGGCCGACGCACCCGAAGGCGCCGAGCTGCTGTTGCGGCGCGCCGAGCTGTCCCAAGGCGACGAGGCCCGGGCGTATCGACTGCGTGCCGCCGAGTCGTTCGAGCGCCACGACGGCCGTTTGCGCGCGGTTGGCCTCTACGAAGAGCTCGTGGCCGACGCGCCGCTGGAGGGCGTGGCGCCAGAACGGCTCCGTGCCGCCTACGCGGCCGACGGCAACGTCACGGCGCTCGCCACGTTGATCGAGTCGCAGATCGACGCAGCGCCTTCGGCCGGCGTGCGATCCGCGCTGCGGGTCGAGCTGGCCAAGCTCTCGCTGGAAAAGCTGCAAGATGCAGCTGCCGCCGCGAGCTTGCTGAGGGCCGCGCTCGAGGAGACGCCTCGTCATGCCGAGGCCCTGCCGCTGCTCGTTGGCGTGTACGAGCAGCTCGGCAAGCACGAGGAGCTTTCGCGGCTTCTCGGTTCCGAGCTCGAACATGTGCGCGAAGCCGGCGACCGCGCCGCCGAGCTGTCGCTTCGCATGCGCTTGGCGGAACTCTTCGAGGAGAAGCTCGAGGACGAGGCGCGCGCTCTCGAGGCCTACACGGAAGCGATGGACTTGGCGCGGGCGAGCGCCGGCGATGAGGCCGTGCTCGATCGGGCGCTTTCGGCGACCGCGCGGCTCGGTGAGGAGCAGCGTGCCTGGGACGTGACCGAGCGCGCGCTGCGCTGGATCGTCGAACGCTCCGCACCCGCGCAGCTGCCGCAGAGCGCCCTGCGATTGGCAGCCGCCCGCAAAGAACAGGGCGACATACAGGGGGCGGTGGACGCCTTCCGCATCGCTCTCGGCGTCGCACCCGAGCTCGCCGATGCGCGCCGCGAGCTCACCGCGCTGCTGCGCGCCGCCGAGCGGTGGGAGGAGCTGGCACAAGCGCTGGTCGACGCCGCCGAGCACGCTCGAACTCAGGCCGGCGATGCCATCCCGGCCACGGGCAGCATCCCGCCGCGCGCAGGTTCCGTGAGCGACGTCCTGGCGTTGTACACCGAGGCTGCCGACATCCACCTGAAGCGGCGCGGTGCAGCGGCCGACGCGGCCACCGTGCTGGAACGTGCCAGCTCGGCAGTTCCGGACAGCCGCGAGGTCCTCCTGCAACTGTGTGACGCCTACGTGGCCTCGGGGCGCGAGCGAGACGCGACGGTCGTCTTGGAACGCATCATCCAGTCGTTCGGCGGCAAACGCACCAAGGAACTCGCGCCCTACCACCATCGTCTGGGCAAGGCCCTGCTGGGCCTCGGCGAGCGCGAGCGCGCACTGCGCGAGTTCGATCTGGCCTTCAAGATTGACCCCGGCAACGTCGGCGTGCTGCGGGATCTCGGCGTGCTCGCTCTCGACTCGGGGGATGTCGAGCGCGCCCAGAAGACGTTTCGCGCGCTGCTCATCCAGAAGCTCGACCCCAGCGTGGGCCTCACCAAGGGTGAGGTCTTCGAGTACCTGGGCGTGATCGCCGAGAAGCAGGGTGACAAGCCCAAGGCCATCGAGATGTACCAGCGTGCGATCGACAACGATCCGAGCCGCACGAAGGCCAAAGAGAACCTCGCCGCGTTGAAGTGAATGCCAAGCTGGCACTCACGTCCAACCGCGCATACTTGTCTGCTTTCCGAGGAGTGACCGCATGAAGAGCGTATTGGCATCCGCAATGGTGATGGTCGTGGGCCTGGCTGCGTGCCGGGTCAGTGTCGAAACCCAAACTCGCTACACCCGCGAGGGCGGGGACGTGAACGCCACCGCCTCCGCGGCCTACGCGCCGGGCGACAAGGTCTCCGTCACACTGCTGGGTGTCGAAGCCTCCGGCATCGGTGTGTCTTTCAACGGCGGCGTCATCGTCAACGCGGCAGACACCGACAAGGTCTCCGTCACGGCGCGCGTGATCGGCTACGGCTACTCCGAAGACGAGGCCGACGCCACCACGGCCATCGGCGCCGTCGCCCAAGGAATCGCCGTCGTGAAAGAAGGCGGCACCTGGGTGGTCACGTGCTCGAAGCAAAAGCAGGGCGATGCCTCGGCGGGCTGCGAGCTGCTCACCGTCACCGTGCCGCGTGGCACCACCGCGGCGCCGCTCGACGTTCGCGTCGACAGCCAGCTCGGCACCATCAACGCCAATTTCCGCAACGACGTGGTGGCCAACCTGGACGTGAAGGCCAACGGCGCAAGCCCCGAGATCGTGGCCCAGGCCGATCCCGCCGTGGGCGGCCGCATTCGTCTGGTCTCGGACGAAGGTGCAGTTCGCCTGGATCTCGCTCCGGCCGTCAGCGTGGACTCCGTGCAGCTCACCGGCCGCACCGAAGCCGAAGCCGCCTCGGGCGAGGAATTCAGCGACTCGAGCTTCCCGGGCGCCACCTTCGACGGAACCTCGTTCCGCATCGGCACCGCCGGAGCGGGCGCCGCCTCGGTCGTTCTTTCGGGCGGCTCGGTGCGCCTGAAGAACCCCGGCGACAACTGAGTACGGTGCGGGCCTAGCGAAGCCGCGCGACCGCTTCGTGCTGGCCTAGCGAAGCCGCGCGACCGCTTCGACCTCTACGCGCGCTCCCCGGGGGAGTGCTGCCACCTGCACGGTGGAGCGCGCCGGCTTTTCGCCGGTAAAGCGTGCGCCATACACCACGTTCACCGCGGCGAAGTCGCCCATGTCGGTGAGGAAGATGGTGGTCTTCAGCACGGTGTCGAACCCGGCGCCCGCGGCTTCGAGCACTGCGCCCAGGTTGTCCATCACGCGCGTGGTTTCTTCCTGGATGCTGCCGCGCACGAGCTCGCCGGTCTTGGGGTCGAGCGGGATCTGGCCGCTGGTGAACACCAGCTTGTCGGCCACGATGGCTTGCGAGTACGGGCCGATGGCGGCCGGAGCGAGGTCGGTCTGAACGGGCTTGTGCATACGCCTCCTATAGGCTCTTTCTGCCGTCCAGCGCGCGCCCCATCGTGATTGGATCGGCGAACTCGAGGTCGCCGCCGTGCGGCACCCCACTCGCGATCCGCGACATGCGCAGGCCTACCTTGGTGAGCTCGCGTTTGAGAAACAGCGCCGTGGCTTCGCCTTCGACCGAGGGCGGCGTGGCCACGATGAGCTCCTCGATGCCCTCGGCCTCTATGAGGCGGCGCAGCGCGGGCAGCGGCAAGGATTCCGGCCCGACGCCGTCGAGCGGCGAGAGCAGCTTGCCGAGCACGAAGTAGCGGCCGCGCATGGAGCTGGTGCGTTCGATGGCGAGCAGAT
>JAYUXI010000552.1:0-3015 GCA_043753085.1 Myxococcales bacterium
CGACGATGCCGACGATGACGCCGCCACGTCCTCGTCCTCCAGCGGCAAAGCGGCCTCGTCCTCCAGCGGCAAGGCGGCCTCCTCCTCCAGCGGCGGCAAATCGAGCAGCAGCTCGGGCGGCTCCTCCAGCTCGGGCGGCTCCTCCAGCTCCTCCGGCGACGGCGGCGCGAGCAGCTCCGGCGACGGCGGCGCGAGCAGCTCCGGCGGCGTCACTGCCTGCTACGATGCCGCAGGCGCCACGACGTGGAACAATGGTACCCCCTCCGCGTCGCAGGGAAACTCCCTCAACCTCTGCACGCCTGCACAGCGCAACAAGATGTTCGAGTGCCTTGGCTTCGGGGCAGTTGCACCCGGCGCAGAATGCGCCGGGTGGTTTGATGCTCCGGCGAACGCTTCTTGCATCGACTGCGTTCTTCCGACCGGGCCCACGTATCCGGGGCTTTTCTACACCGTCCAGAGCGATCCCGACAACTTGTACATTACCTCGATCTGCGGCGCCAACGCAGCCGGTAACGCCGCGGAGTGCGGCAGCAAATACATGGATAGTGTGGCATGCACCGGCGGAACGTGCGGCGCCTGTGCTGCGCAAGCGGACTACGATGCGTGCGTCGTGACCGCGAACGACGGCGCGTGTTCTGCGTACGAGCCGCAAGTGGATTGCCCTGCGCTCTTCACCGCACAAGCAGCCGCGATCACGCCGAAGTGCGGCAATCCCGCAACTGACACTCTCGAGACGGTCTTCAACCGTCAAGTGAACTACATCTGCGGCAACGGCACTCCCTGAGCCGCCTGCAACCTTGATGCGTCGAGCCGCTTCCGCCTTCGGGCGGAGGCGGCTTTTTCGTGCCCGGCGCACGGCGGCGCAGGCGTGGCGGCACGCAGTAATTCAGGGCGCCGACACTGCGGCGGCAAGTTGCACGGCATCGTAGCCGCGCAGCGAATGGCCGCCACCAGCGCCGGCACTCGCTCGAACACCGCCGCTCGCATCTCGACGACGACCGCGGCGACGAGCAGAGAGGCTACCTGGCCCTGCCTTCGGTCGAGCACTGGCTTTCGATTGCGCAGCGCAAGATGCGGCTCGAGCCGTACACGCGCCAGGCAGACGCGAGCGTTCGTTTCGAGGTGCTCGGGCTCGGCACCCAGGCGCGGCTCACGCATGCCAAGGCGGCACGCTCCGTCGACGAGCTGTACGCCGAGTCTCTCCCGGGCGACTGAGCGGCGCGCCGGCGTAGGCTACGGCCGCTCGACGCTGCAGACCACGCCGGCGCGCTGGTGAATCTCCTCGTCAGCCGTCACCAGCGACAGTCCCTCACGAGCCGCGACCCAAACGTACGCAGCATCGGCGGCGCGCAGGTGAGTGCGGGCGGCAATTCTCGCAATGTGCGTCGCGCTCCGCGGCCCGATCGTCACCACGTCGGTGCTGGCCAAGAGCGCCGCGACGTAGCGTTCCACGTGGCCCGCGGGGACGCCCGAGCGCGTCAGCCCAGCGGTGACCTCGACAGCGAAGAGCGACGGCACGACCAGAGTGTCCACTCCCGTGAGCACGCGGTCGATTCGCCAGGCCGACGCCACATGAAGGGGCTCGGTCGGCTTCATCGCGGCGATGGCGATCCAAGCGTCGAGCACGTATCTCATCGTCGACCGTCGACCGTGTCCTCGACGGCCGAATGCCCGGGCCGGTCATACGCGGCAAGCTCGGCCCGCATCGCATCGACCTCGCTCTGCGCCATCCGTCGCGGCGCCTTTGCAGGGGCCCCGACGGACACAGGCACGAGGACTGCAGCTGGCTTGCCGTGCCTGCTGATCACGGTGCGCCTTCCCTTGTACTCGGCATCATCGACGAGCTCCGACAGGTGAGTCTTCGCGTCGACCAAGGTCGCTGTCCGCATGAGAACCAGTATGACCAGTTCGGCCGACCACGCAATGACGGCGTCGGCCCCACGGACGAAGCTACCCAGCAAAAAACTGGGCCTTGACAACTGATCAACACTGACCACAATACGAATTCGGTCATCCGTATGGCAGTCTCTCTCTCTCCCGAAGCCGTCAGCAAGCGTGAGTGCATCCTCGTCGAGGCGGCGAAGATCTTCGCGCGGTTCGGGTTCAAGAAGACCTCTATCGACGACATCGCCAAGGAAGCCGGCGTCGGCAAGGGCACCGTGTATCTCGCCGCCGAGTCGAAAGAAGAGCTGTTTTACCAGGTGCTCCATCGCGAGGTGCGCGCGTGGCAGGCCGCGTGCGCCAAGGTCATCGACCCCCGCGTGCCCGCCGACCAGCTGCTCCTCCGCCTCTATCTCGAAGCGCAAAAGCACCTCGACGCCAACAGGCTCGTCCGCGATCTGTTTCGCGGCGAGATGGTGCGCATGCTGCCCCGCTGGGCCGGGCGCTTCGATGAGCTGCGCGATCTCGGCCGCGCCAACCTCATCGAGGTGCTGCGCATCGGCGTGCGCCAAGGCGTCTTCCGCGCCGACCTCCACGTCGACGACGTCGCCGGCATTCTCCAGGACATGCACCTCGGCGCCGAGATCCTGCGGCCCACGAGCGCCACCGACGCCCAGATGGCCCAGCGCGCACAGGTCGGCTTCGATCTCGTGCTGCGCGGACTACTCGCGACCGCCCGCACCTAGCTCACCGCACGAGCCGGCGTGCTCCGGCCCGTCGGCTTTCGTCTCGTCAACTACTGACCAAAAAACCAGAACAGTCATTTGATAGGAGCTACCATGTCTCGATTCCCGCTGCTGTCCGCCATCCGCGATCCCCGCGCCCTGCGCGAAACCGTCTCCCGCACCTTCCTGGGCAGCCTGCTCGCCTCGCCGCAAGGACGCGCGTACGCGCTCGTGCAGGCGGCCATCGCCGAGGGCACCGACGAAGGCGCCGTCTTCGAGCACGTGGCGACGCGCGTGGCCGACGGCGAGCTGCAGCGCATGGTGAAAAAGCACGCCGAGGACGAAGAGCGCCACGCCGCGCTGTTCTTCGGCTGCGCGGATCGACAGGGCGTGGGCCGGCCGGAGATCC
>JAYUXI010000553.1:0-7379 GCA_043753085.1 Myxococcales bacterium
GCCAGCTAGGCAAGTGCGCTCTACACGCACTTCAGAACGGGAAGCAGGCCCGCAGTACCGTGCTGGCCTCGGTGCGCGTGCCGGGCGGTCCTAGGGTCACGATGCCCAGCGTGGGCGCCGCCGCATCGTAGAAGTACGCTTCGGCGCCTTTCGGCCCCGCGGTTTCCACCAGCACGCCAGGGCTCGCACTCGCCGGCAGATGCGGCATCCTCGCGGTGGAGGCCGCACTGCCTCTCACGATGCGTAGATGACCCCGGACCCCTGGCTTGCGGATCTCTGCGTGCATGACCACGAAGCCGCGCTCCTGTGTAGACTGCACGGGCCCAGCGAGCGACCACCCAGTACTCTCGAGCGCCGCACCCGGGTCGCCGTCACGTCCCCGTGCGGGCTCGAGCACGCCGGCGTCTGGTCGCGCTCGGGTGGGAAGCGGCTGCGGCATGCCGTCCGCGGCCGCGGCGCTCCGGGTCGGTGGCACCGGCTCGGGCGGGAGCGGTGGCTCTGGGCTTGCGCTCGGCGCGGGGAGATCCACCATCTGGAGGGGGCGGCGCGCAGACGGCTCCGCACAGCCAGGGAGAGTGGCGGCCACGAAAGCCCACGACAGAACACGCAGCAGGACGAGTAAACGCACCTTGGGAAGCGTAGGCATCCCGCGCAGACCGTGGAGTGGGAACCCTGGAAAATCGCCGGTCCCGGCGCCGCGGACCGTGTGGCTGGTTTGCGCGTCCGACGAGCTCTGCTTTCCGACGATGCTCGCGTGCCTTCTGCTGGGACCAACAATGGGTCACAATGTGGCATGCCCCGCAGTGCCTTCTTCCTGGTGTGCCTCGCGGCGCTCGGCGCGTGTTCGTACGAGAGCGCCGCCACCTTCGGCAACGGAAGTAGCGACGACGACGACGTGCCCGGACGCCCGGGCGCTCCGGGGACGAGCGGCGACGGCGGACGAGCGCCCGGCGAGCCCGAACCGGCCACGTGCACCAACGACCGCAAAGACGGCAGCGAAACCGACGTCGACTGCGGCGGCTCGTGCGATCGCAAGTGCTCCGTCGGTTCGGGCTGCGTGACGGGCGGCGATTGCGTGGACCTCACGTGCACCGGTGGCACGTGCCAGATCCCCTCCGGCACCGACCAGGTGAAGAACGGCGACGAGAGCGACGTCGATTGCGGCGGCACGACGACCGGCGCTGTGCGCTGCCCCGTGGGGTCTGCGTGCAATCTGCATGCAGACTGCGCTTCGAACGGGTGCAAGGCCGCAGGCGTCTGTGCGGCCGCCCCGAGCTGCATCGTGCACTTCGGTGGCGACACGTGCGGCGCCGGCGACGTGGGCTCGGGCGGCGAGCAACACGAGAGCTGCTGCGAGACCGTGCCGTTTCCCGGCTACGTGGCGTCAGGCCATCCGAACGAGTCGGTCACCATCGATCGCTACGAGATCACGGCGGGCCGCGTGCGCGAGTTCGTGCGCCGCATCGCCGAAGAAAACGCCGGCGCGCCGGACATCGCCGGCTGGATCGCAGCGCACCGTCCTGCAAACTGGAACGACGCCTGGACCGCGCTTCTGCCGAGCAGCTTCGAACAGACGCCGTACGGCGTCTACTCGGCGTTCAGCGCGTACGGCGAAGACAATCAGGGTTTCCACATTCACGGCATGAACTGCAACCAGAGCGCGGGTCAATATGCTCACTCCACCTACTGGCTCCCCGGCGAGGTGTTGCAGACGTACGCGGGCGGCCAAGCGCGCGCCTTTACCCAAGACGAGCTCGACGCCAAGGCCATGAGCTGCATGACGTACGTGATGGCGGCGGCGTTCTGCGCCTGGGACGGCGGGCAGCTGGTGACCTACGAAGCGCTGAACGCACTCACCGCCGGCGGCACCGCGCTGCCCAACCAGAACGCAGGCGTCATCCAGATCTACTCGGACTCCGGCAACGCGTTCCAAGAGCCCTTCGCCTACGAAGGGCCACACGCCGGTACCGATGCCGACAGCGCAGGGCGCGTGGCGGCGCCGGGTCGCGTGGCGGCCGACGTGTTCCAGGGCCCGGGCGGCGGCGTCTGGCGCGATCTCGCCGGCAACTTGAACGAGATGGCAATGAAGGAAAGCGGCGGCTTCCGCCTCATGAACGACGGCGCCGACGGCGCGGGAAGCCGGTTTCTCGGCATCGGCTACCACAGCGCCACGGTGACCATCCCCGATTCGGTCATCGACAACCTGAGCGCGATGCTCCAGCCGCACTACAAAGCCGGCTACTCGGGCGCCCGTTGCATGCGATTTCGTTGAGCACTCACGAGCAATTCGCAAATTCCATTGCGCGGGGCCGGCGTCGGCGCTAGTGAGCACGCCCCAGTCTCTACGACCGACCACGCTTGCGACGCCGACGGCGTCCATCGAGGACATCCAGAACGAACATGCACAGCACGACATAAGGACCGAGTTGCCTCTGCACGCGGTCCGACCTCAGGTGAGCTCCTCGAGCTTTGGTCGGACACAGCACAAGCCACGCACCTCGGCACCCTCTCTGGACGCATCCTTCGTACGCTCGAAGGCCCACCTCGCAAACGAGGGGTGGGGGGCCCGGAGGGGGTTTCGTGTTTCCAGCGCACCCTCTTCCGCATCCCGCTCTCCGCATCCCGCATTAGCACCATGGCCGCCCGCGAAATTTCCCTCCAACGCACCCGGAATATCGGCATCATGGCCCATATCGACGCGGGGAAGACCACGACGACGGAGCGCGTGCTGTTTTACACGGGCACGAACTACAAGATCGGTGAGGTCCACCACGGCGCCGCCACGATGGACTACATGGTCCAGGAGCAAGAGCGCGGCATCACCATCACGTCTGCAGCCACCAACTGCTACTGGACCCCGAAGCAGGGGCCGCACGCAGAGCACCGGCACCGCATCAACATCATCGATACCCCCGGCCACGTCGACTTCACGGTCGAGGTCGAGCGCTCGCTGCGGGTTCTCGACGGCGCGGTGGCCGTGTTCGACGGTGGCAACGGCGTAGAGCCGCAGAGCGAGACCGTCTGGCGCCAGGCCGACAAGTACAACGTCCCCCGCATCGCGTTCATGAACAAGATGGACAAGATCGGCGCGGATTTCCTCATGTGCGTGAACAGCATGAAGGAAAAGCTCGGCGCCAACCCCGTGCCCATCCAGTGGCCGGTCGGTGAAGAAGATCAGCACAAGGGTATGGTCGACCTCGTCACCATGAAGGCGGCGATCTTCCACGAAGAACACCAGGGCTCCGAATACGACTGGATCGACATTCCGGCCGACCTCGTCGACACCTGCAAAAAGTGGCGCGAGCACATGCTCGAGTCGTGCGCCGAGTGCGACGACGAGCTCATGGCGCTCTACCTCGAAGGCAAGACCGAGAGCATCACCGAGGCGATGATCCATCGCGCGCTGCGCAAGGGCACCATCGAGCAGCCGCAGAAGCTCGTGGTGGTCACCTGCGGCTCCGCGTTCAAGAACAAGGGCGTGCAGCTCGTGCTCGACGCGGTCATCAACTACCTGCCGGCCCCGACCGACATCGAAGACGTCGTCGGCTTGGACCCGGAAGCCAAAACTTCGACCGAGATCACTCGCAAGCCCTCGGACGACGCTCCCTTCGCGGCGCTGGCCTTCAAGATCGTCAACGATCCGCACGGCAACCTCACGTTCTTTCGCGTCTACAGCGGGAAGCTGCAGCAGGGCACCATGGTGCTCAACAGCACCCGCGGCAAACGCGAGCGCATCGGCCGCATCGTCCGCATGCACGCAGACAAGCGTGAAGACGTGCCCGAGGCCGAAGCCGGCAACATCTACGCCGTCATCGGCCTGAAGGACACCCGCACCGGCGACACCCTATGCGACGAGAAGAAGCCCATTCTTCTCGACAACATCACCTTCCAGGATCCGGTCATCAGCATCGCCATCGAGCCGCGCACCAAGGCCGACGTCGAGAAGCTCGGCGTCGCCCTCGGCAAGCTCGCGGCCGAGGATCCTAGCTTCAAGGTCCACACCGACGAAGAGTCCGGCCAGACAATCATCGCCGGGATGGGCGAGCTCCACCTCGACATCATCACCGACCGCCTCCGGCGTGAGTTCAAGGTCGAGTGCAATGTCGGCAAGCCGGAAGTTGCTTACCGCGAGGCCATCTCGCAAAAGGTGCATGCCGAGCACAAGTACGCCAAGCAGTCGGGTGGCCGCGGCCAGTACGGCCACGTCGTCATGGAGTTCGAACCGGGCGAAACCGGCCAAGGCTACATTTTCGAGAACGACATCGTCGGCGGCGTCATCCCCAAGGAGTTCATCCCCGGCGTCGAAAAGGGCGTCAAGGAAGCAATGACCCGCGGCGTGCTCGCCGGCTACCCCATGACCGACCTCACGGCTCGGCTCCTCGACGGCAGCTATCACGACGTCGACAGCAGCGCGCAATCGTTCGAGATCGCCGCCTCGCTCTGCTTTCAGGACGCGGCCAAGAAGGCCGGGCTCACCCTGCTCGAGCCGATCATGAAGAACGAAGTCGTGACGCCCGAGCAGTACATGGGCGACGTCATCGGCGATCTGAACAGCCGCCGCGGCAAGATCAACTCGATGACCCAGCGCGGAAACGCACAGGTGATCGACTCTGAGGTTCCCCTGGCCAAGATGTTCGGCTACGTGACCGACCTGCGTTCGAAGACGCAGGGCCGTGCCACGTCTTCCATGCACATGTCTCACTACGCGGCGGTCCCCGCCTCGGTCCAAGAAGAAGTCGTCGCCCGCCTCAAGGGGCTTTAATCACTTCAGACACCCGTCAGTCACAGTCACGTTCTCGTTTGCGTTTCGGAGAAAGAAAATGGCGAAAGAAAAGTTCAACCGTAGCAAGCCCCACGTCAACGTCGGCACCATCGGTCACATCGACCATGGCAAGACCACGACCACCGCCGCCCTCGTGAAGGTGCAGTCGAAGAAGGGCCTCGCGAAGGCCATCAGCTACGCCGACATCGCCAAGGGCGGTACCGTGCGTGACGCCACCAAGACCGTCACGATCGCCGTCTCACACGTCGAGTACGAGTCTCCCAAGCGCCACTACGCGCACGTCGACTGCCCCGGGCACGCCGACTACATCAAGAACATGATCACCGGCGCGGCCCAGATGGACGGCGCAATCCTCGTCGTATCGGCGCTGGACTCGGTGATGCCGCAGACCCGCGAGCACGTTCTGCTGGCCCAGCAGGTCGGTCTCCGCAACATCGTCGTCTTCCTCAACAAGTGCGACGCGGTGGAAGACGCCGAGATGCTCGAACTCGTCGAGATGGAAGTCAAAGACCTCCTCGGCAAGTACAACTTCAAGGGCGTCGACGGCGGCGAGCCGAAGATCGTCCAAGGCGCAGCGTTCCCGGCCCTCAACGGCGATGCCAAGTGGGAAGACAGCATCACCGCTCTCATCGATGCTCTCGATGTCGAAATCCCCGAGCCCGAGCGCGCGGTCGACAAGCCGTTTCTGATGGCCATCGAAGACGTGTTCTCGATCAAGGGTCGTGGCACGGTCGTCACGGGTCGCATCGAACGCGGCGTCATCAAGACCGGCGAAGAAGTCGAGATCGTCGGCTTCCGCGATGCCCGCAAGACCACGGTCACCGGAGTCGAAATGTTCCGCAAGCTCCTTGACGAGGGTCGCGCTGGCGACAACGTCGGCGTTCTGCTCCGCGGCATCGAAAAGAACGACGTCGAGCGCGGCCAGATTCTCTGCAAGCCGGGCAGCGTCACCCCGCACCTCAAGTTCCTCGGCGAGGTCTACGTCCTCAAGAAGGAAGAGGGCGGTCGCCACACCCCGTTCTTCACCAACTACCGTCCGCAGTTCTACATGCGCACGACGGACGTCACCGGGACCTGCGAGCTGCCGGAAGGCACCAAGATGGTCATGCCGGGCGACAACATCACCATGACGATCTCGCTCATCACCCCGGTCGGTATCGAAGAGCAGATGCGCTTCGCCATCCGCGAGGGCGGTCGCACCGTCGGTGCGGGCATCGTCACGAAAATCCTGGAGTAGGTCACTCTGGACCAAGGGGGCTCTGCCCCCTTGGATTCCCTGTCCCCCACGGCTTCCTTCGGAAGCGTTTCGAAGGGGACTCTCTCCACCCCCTTCTTTTTCCCTCTGTGTTCGGACGGTACCCCAATGGCAACGGCCACTACGAAGATCAGAATCCGCCTCAAGGCATTCGACCACCAACTCCTCGACAAGTCGGCTAGCGACATCGTGGAGACCGCGAAGCGCACCGGCGCCCGCGTGGCCGGACCCATCCCGCTCCCCATCCACATTTCGCGCTACACCGTGCTGCGCGGACCTCACGTCGACAAGAAATCGCGCGAGCAGTTCGAAATCCGCACGCACAAGCGCCTGCTCGATATTCTCGAGCCCACCCAACAGACCCTCGACGCGCTGATGAAGCTGGACTTGTCCGCTGGCGTCGACGTCGAAATCAAGTCGTAGCCAAAGAAAGAGTGTAAGGTACAACTATGGCTACCCTCGACGTCTTCAATCTCAAGCGCGAGAAGATCGGCACCATCGATCTCTCCGACGAAGTGTTCGGCACCGAAGTGCGCGAGCATCTCTTCTACGAAGTGGTCAAAGCCCAGCTGGCCTCGCGCCGTCAGGGCACCGCCACGGCCAAGAACCGCTCGGCGGTCGCGGGCTCCAGCAAGAAGATCATCAAGCAAAAGGGCACCGGCGGCGCCCGCCACGGCTCGATCCGCGCTCCGCTCTATGTCGGTGGCGGTCGCGCGCACCCGCCACAGGTTCGTGACTGGTCCTACCGGCCCCCGGCCAAGGTCCGCACGCTGGCCCTCACGTCGGCTCTGTCGAAGTTCCAGAAGGAAGGCCGGCTCGTCGTGGTCGACGCCTTCGAGCTCTCCGAGGTGAAGACCAAGGGCTTCTTGAATGCGCTCGGCACCCTCAAGGCTGAAAAGAAGGTCCTCGTGGTCGATGCCTCGACCAACGAGAACGTTCGTCTCTCGATGCGCAACGCCAAGTTGCACCAGTTTCTGCCCCCCGAGGGCGTGAACGTCTACGACCTCCTTCGCCACGACACGCTCGTGTTGTCGAAGGATGCCGCCAAGCAGCTCGAGCAGCGCTGCCTCGGCACCGTGAAAGGTGGCTGATTCATGAGCCTCAAGCCCGAATTCATTCTTCGCCGCCCGATTCTCCTCACGGAAAAGTCGGCTCGCCAAAAGAACCAAAAGCAAGTGGTCTTCGAAGTGGCCCAAGAAGCAAACAAGGTGCAAATCAAGCACGCCGTCGAAACTCTTTTCGCAGGCGTCAAAGTCGACAGCGTCAACACGCTCATCATGCGCGGCAAGTTCCGTCGCATGGGTCGTGGCTACGCGAAAATGCAGAACTGGAAAAAGGCGA
>JAYUXI010000554.1:0-3000 GCA_043753085.1 Myxococcales bacterium
GAAGCGGTCGGACGCATGCACGCCGGCCAGGCTGCACGGATTCGTATCGATGCCTTTCCGTGGACGGCCTATGGGGTGCTGAATGGTCGCGTGCTCAGCGTCGGAAGCGAGCCGCGCGAGCAGCGCATTCGGGTCGAGATCGAGCTTACCGGCGGCAACGATCAGATCCCGCTCTCGCATGGCATGACGGGGACCACCGAGGTCGAGGTCGAGTCGCTCTCGCCCCTGCGCCTACTGCTGCGGCTCTCGGGACAGGTGGCTCAGGGCACGCGCGGGCCCACCGCGCCCGGAACGGAGCCGCAGAAAGGCGGGTCCGCGCCCCGATGACGTCGCGGCGTTTCCTCGTCCCCGAGGTGTTGCAGACATCCGGCATGGACTGCGGCCCCGCCGCGCTCGGCGCGCTGTTCGCCGGGCTCGGTACCGCGGTCGACTACGAGAAACTGCGTGAGGCGTGCCGGACCGGATCCGACGGCACGTCGATCGACGCGCTCGAAGACCTCTGTCACGCGCTGGGTTTCGATGCGCACCAGGAGATGGCGCCGCTGCCCGATGCCGTGGCGATACTGGCGCGGAGCACGCCCGCGGTAGTGGTGGTGCGCGGACCGGGCGGCGCTCCACACTTCGTCGTGCTGTGGCGCGTGCTCGGTCCCTGGGTGCAGCTCATGGACCCGGCTCGGGGGCGGCGCTGGGTCCGCCGTCGGGATCTGGCTCGCGATCTGCACGTACACACGCAGACCTTCGAAGACGCGGAGCTGCTCGAGTGGTTTCCCGGCACGGCGTGGTGTGCCTACGGTGATCAGCGCCTGCGTGCACTCGGATCGAATCGCACACTGGCAAGCGCCCGCAGCGCGCGCGAGCTGGCAGCGCTGGACGCATCGCTACGCCTCGCTCAATCGCTAGTGCACGAAGGTGCCGTGCCGACCCGGCGTGCGCCCGCCTTGATCGATGCATTGCACAAGCAGGAGCTGGCCGCAGTCGCCAGCGTGCTACCACGGCGCCTGGTGGGCATCTCGACGCGCGACGAATCGGGCGCGCCGCGAATCTCGGGATGCGTTTTTCTCACCGTGCACGGGCGCGTCTCCGGCGCGGGCACGCCGGTGAGCAAGCTGGCCAGTTCGGTCCTGTCCACGGCCGCGCGCCGGCCGCCGCTGCGCATCGTTTTGGATCAGGTTTCGAAGGCCGGCAGCCGCATGATGCTGCTCGTGCTGGTGCTCACCGCGTTTGCCGCCGTTCTCAGCGTGGTAGAGATGTTTTTGTTGCGGGCTGCATTCAATGCACAATCCCTGCTTTCTCTGCCCGCGCAGCGCTTCTGGGGCACCGCGATGTACGCGGCCGTGGTGCTGCTGCTTTTGCTGGTCGAGACCGGACTCGCGTCGCACGTGGCGCGGCTGGGGCGTTCGCTGGAGCTGCGCTCGCGCATCGCGTTGCAGCACAAGCTGCCGCGCCTTCCGGACAAGTACTTTCGAACGCGTCCCATGTCCGACGTGACGCAGCGCAGTCAGGGGCTCTTCATGCTACGCGGCCTCCCGCCGCTGTTCGTGTCGCTCACCAAACTGTCGCTCGACCTGATCATCACGACGGTTGCCCTGCTGCTGCTACATCCACGCGGCGCGGTATGGATCCTGGCGGCGCTGTTTTTCGGGCTCGCGACGCCACTTTTCACGTTGCGCTACCGCGGCCAGCTCGAACATCGCGTGCAGAGCCACGCGAGCGGGCTCAGTCAGCTCTATCTGGACGTGTTGCTTGGCCTCGCCCCCCTCCGAACCCACGGTGGTCAGCTGGCGGTTCGCGCGCAGCAGGATCAACATCTGGTGGCCTGGCGTGACGAATCGGAGCGTGCCGTGTCGGTGCTCTCGCTCAGCGAAGGCCTGCAATCGTTCGGCACGTTGCTCACGGTGTGCGCGGTTCTGTATTCGTTCGTGCACGGCGGCGGCGCTCCGGGCGCGCTGCTCGTGGTGGCGTTCTGGACCTTGAAGCTGCCACTGCAAGCACGCTCGCTGTCCACGGGGATCCAGCGTGCTCCCGCAGCCATGGCGGCGGTATCCCGGCTCGCCGAGCCACTCACTGCGGAGGAAACCAAGACTTACGCGGATGCCAGCGAGGCAACCGTCGTGCAGAAAAATCGGCTGGGCATCGCCCTCGAGATCTGCGCCGCCAAGGTCGTTCTCGGCACGCACGAGGTCTTGGCCTCGGTCTCGGTGGAGGTTGCCGCAGGCCAGCACGTCGCCATCGTGGGCAACTCGGGCGCGGGCAAGTCCAGCCTGCTGGCCGCTCTGCTCGGTCTCGTCGAGCTCACCGAGGGTGAGATCCGGGTCGATGGCTTGCTCCTCGATCAGTACGACCTCGGACGCTTCCGGCGCGAAACCGTCTGGGTGGATCCTGCGGTGCAGCTCTGGAACCGGCCGCTGCTCGACAACTTGCTCTTCGGAAATCCGGTCGAGGCCCGCGGACCCTTGGCGCCTGCCATCGAGCGGACCGAGCTGACCACCGTGCTCGAGCGGCTCGCGTCCGGAATGGCCACGCCGCTCGGCGAGAGCGGAGCACGGGTCAGCGGAGGCGAAGGTCAACGCGTGCGTCTGGCCCGGGGCATGTTGCGCCAAGGAGCCCGGCTCGTGTTGCTCGACGAAGCGTTCCGCGGCCTGGACCGCGCGATGCGCAAGCGGCTCTCGGCCGACCTGAGACGCGAGCTGCGCACGTCCACAGTGCTCGAGGTAACGCATGACGTGGCCGACACCGCCTCGTTCGATCGAGTGCTGGTCATCGAGGACGGTCGCGTCCTCGAGGACGGACCGCCGGCTGCGCTGCTGGCCAATCCGGCTTCCCGGTATCGCAGGCTTTTCGACGCCGACGTGGCCACGCAGCAGCGGCTGTGGGGCGGGCCCGAATGGAAGCGCATCGTGGTCGGTTCCGGCCGGGTGCAGGGACCATGAAGCACTCGTTGCGGTGGCCGAGCGATCAACTGGGGCAGGCCGTAGATGCCCTGGTGTCGCACCTGGCCGG
>JAYUXI010000555.1:0-3000 GCA_043753085.1 Myxococcales bacterium
GGCAGACCAGAGCTCGTACTAGGCCGCGTGGCACCAGCTCGTTGCTCCGGTTTGGAGGAAAGACCAGGCCATGCAACGCATCCTGATCACGGGCGCCAACAAGGGCATCGGTCTCGCCATCGCCGAGGCCGTGCTGAACGAGCACGCAGACACGCTCGTCTATCTCGGCACGCGCGACATCGAACGTGGGAGTGCCGCGGCGCAGGGCCTGCCGCAGGATCGCGTGAGCGTGTTGCAGCTCGACGTCACGCGACACGTCCGTGAACGCAGCGCGCGAACAAGTCGAAGGGCTCTACGCGTGGGTGAACAATGCAGGCATCGGCCACGGCAGCTCGTTCGAGGCGGTATGCAGACCAACATTCTCTGCTTCCAGCGCGTCTGCGCCGCGTTCCTGCCCCTCGTCGAACGCGGCGGTCGCATCGTCAACGTCACCTCGGCGGCGGGTCCGTCGTACGTGACCGATTGTCCCTCTGCCGAGAAGGCACTCCTGCTCGATCCCGCGATCGATTTGCCGCGGTTGCACGCCTTCGTCGTCGAAAGCCTGCAGAATGCACCGAGCTCGAGCGGTTCCGACACGTACGTAGTCTCGAAAGCCTGCGCCAACGCCTACACCGTGTTCCTCGCACGCGACACCCCGAGCTGCAGGTGAATGCCTGCACGCCGGGCTTCATCGACACCGACCTCACGCGTTCGTTCTCGGGCGGCCGATCGGCCGCCGAGATGGGCATGAAGACGCCGGCCGAAGGCGCGCGTTCCACCCTCCACCTGCTGTTCGAGCAGCTCGAAGGCAACGGTCGCTACTACGGCAGCGACAGCAAGCGCAGCCCGCTCGATCGCTACCGCTCGCCGGGCAGCGCCGAGTTCACGGGCTGAGTCACCGTGGTGGTCCGCGCAGGTGTCGCAGACCGCCAGCTCGGGGGTCATGAGCTCGATGCTTTGCTACGCTCGAGCGATGCAACTTTTCTCCGCCGCCATGGCAGGTTCATTGTGTTTGCTTCTCGGGTGCGCGTCGGAGCCCGGCGGCGCGGGCGCCAGCTCGAAGGGAGAAGCGGCGGCCACTGCTTCGGACTCCGGCGCCGCGTCGACGTGTTCGACGGGGCTCCCCGGCACCGACGCGGAGATCGCTCAGTCGCCTCGCCGCGTCGGTCCCCGCGCCGCGCTTCTCCCCCGTCGGGGATCACGAAGCGCGTCACACCGTGCGCCACGCTGGCGTACTGGGCTCGGCCAGTACGCTGTGTGCTCGCCTGGTGCCGAAGCCCGCCGTGGCTCCGCCCGAGCCGCAAGAGCAGCCGCAAGAGGAGACTCCGCGTCGCCGGGCGTATCGGCCGTGGGCCGAGCTGTCGATGAGGAGCTTCGGCCTCGACGTGCTGGCCTGCCCCCGGTGCGAAGGGCGCATGCGGCTGCTCGCGATGGTCACCGAGCCACGCGCCACCGCCCGCTTCTTGCACGCACTCGGCGAGCCGACCGACGTGCCGCCACGCGGCCCCGACTCGCGGCCCACCGTACTGGAAGAGTCAGGTGCTGCGCCGAAGTGCAGGCGCCGAGTAGCCCCGCGCGAACACTCCGTGTCGCGCCGAGGCCGACTCGCGCCCATCGCCCGAAAGTCGACCGAAAAACGGTGCGAATCGCGCCAAAACACGCTCTGGCGGCAGCACTTGCCACCCGCGACGCGCTACGGTTCGGCCACATCGCCGACCCGAACCACCCACAGAGCCCCCCGCAAGTCATCGCCTGACACCGAAACTTGCCTGATTCACCTACGCGCTTCGACGTGGAACGATGGATGCGGCACGGCCGCCGGGCGCAGTCCGGTTTCGGCGAGCAGATCGATCGTCGTATACCCGACGATCGCCTCGGCCGACCGCAAGCCGACGGCGTGATGGCGACGGGCATTGGCCAACATGCCGCCGAGCAACGCGAACGCCGAGACGGCGAGTCGGGCGACTTCGATCCGGCCCTCGACGAAGCCTGCGCCTACGCGCAGCGGCAGCGCGCTCGAACCCGATCCAGGGAAGAAGTAGCCCGCGCAAATCGACGCCAGGAAAGCGCCGACGCAGGCGCAGACGAAGCCGGTCGCTTCGGCATCGCCGCGTCGGCCAGCTCAATCCGAAGATCGACCGTGCCGTCGCAGCGGTCAAACGAAGAAGCGTCTAAGCCAGTCATCGGCCTGCTCGTCGGTCATGCCCGCAACGAGGACGTTCTCGAACGCGCTGTCGGACGCTCGGCACGATGCCACCAATTGGCCGACCGCCCGGTAGGCGAGCTCACTCACGTAACAAAAATCACGCTAGGTTGTTTGTATGCTGGCAAGCTCATCAATCGTGGTGCGGCTCGGTATGGGCCTTGTCGCCGTGCTGGTGATGGCGTTTCTCCTCTGCGGCTGTGCCAATGCAGGCCTCAAGGACCGCAAACACCTCGCAATTTTTGCACTTGGGGGGTGGAGCTGGATGGCGCTCACCGGGACAATCGCGGCAAGTGGCGCGCTTACACATTGGGAGCGGCTTCCGCCGCCGATGGTGCCGCTCGCATTGCTCAGCATGGGCGGCGCTGTCGCGCTCTCGCGTTCAGCGACCGGGGCGTGCTTGGCTAAGGGCCTCCCGCTTGCGGCGCTGGTGGGATTTCAGGCGTTTCGGTTCCCGCTGGAGCTGCTGATGCACCAGGCAGCCGCGGAGGGCACCATGCCGGCGCAAATGAGTTTTGGCGCCGGCGGCTGCAACTACGATGTACTCACCGGGCTTTCCGCAATCGTGGTGAGTGTGCTCGCGGCACAGGGCAAGGCGAGCCGGACTCTGCTCCACGTCTGGAACTACATGGGCCTCGCCTTGCTTGCCGCCATTGTCGTCGTAGCGGTGATCTCCACGCCGACATTTGCCGCTTTTGGGCCCACACGTTTGAACACATGGATCGCCTACTTTCCCTTCGTATTGCTCATCACCGTGATGGTGCCTGCGGCTCTTCTAGGGCATTTGCTTGTGCTACGGCGTTTGCGAGGTTGACGCC